>PWQG01000162.1 GCA_003556835.1 Gammaproteobacteria bacterium | reverse complement strand
GGTTTCCACGTCTTTCTCCCCCTGTTCCTCTTCATCCGCGAACGGGATATTGGCCGCCTCGTCGAAGTCCTTGCGCCGCCGGGGGCTGAAGGCCCACCAGGTGATTGCCACGAAAGCCAGGGCGGCCAGTACCGTGGCCAGGCTGCGCAGATCAAAGCCTTCCATCAGCGACGCTCCTGAATCAGGGTGCCCAGTTGTTGCAGATAGGCCACCAGGGCTTCGGCTTCGGTCACACCTTCGACTGCCTCGGCCGCCCCGGCAATGTCCTCGTCGCTGTAGGGAACGCCGATGCGTTGCAGGGCCCGAAGCTTGCGTGGTGTGATATCGGTGCGGATTTCGCGTTCAAACAGCCAGGGATAGGCCGGCATATTGGAGGTCGGAACCACCGCGCGCGGATCGCGCAGGTGTTCAAAGTGCCACTCGTCACTGTACAGGCCGCCTACCCGCGCCAGATCCGGTCCGGTGCGCTTGGAGCCCCAGAGGTGAGGGTGGTTGTAGACCAGTTCCCCGGATACGGAATAATGCCCGTAGCGCTCCACTTCCGCCCGGAGTGGTCGCACTTTCTGTGAATGGCAGTTGTTACAGCCCTCACGGATGTAGACGTCGCGGCCTTCCAACTCTACGGGGGACAGTGGCTCAAGACCCTCGATGGGTTCCTGCACGACGCGCTGTGACATCAGCGGAATGATCTCCACAGCGCCACCAAAGCTGACCGCCACGATGATCAGCGGGATCAGCAGGAACAGGTTCTTCTCGATTAAATCGTTCATGCCAGCGCCTCCCGTGCCTTGTCAGTATCTTGGCTGCTCTCTGCGGCTTCCCGCAGCGCCAGCTCGCGTGTTTTCCACAGGTTCCAGGCCATGACCACCATGCCGCCCAGGAAGATGAAACCGCCGATGAAGCGGACGATATAACCCGATTGACTGGCTTCGATGGATTCCATGAAGGTATAGGTCAGGGTGCCGTCATCATTCACCGCGCGCCACATCAGCCCCTGCATCAGGCCATTGACCCACATGGAGACGATATAGAGCACCGTGCCGATGGTGGCCATCCAGAAATGCAGGTCGATCAGTTTCACGCTGTATACCTGGCCGGGCCGCAGGCCGTACAGGATCGGCATCATGTGATAGACGGCGCCAATCGAGATCATGGCCACCCAGCCCAGGGCCCCGGCATGCACATGGCCCACGGTCCAGTCCGTCATATGCGACAGGGCATTGACCGACTTGATGGACATCATCGGTCCTTCAAAGGTGGCCATGCCGTAGAAGGACAGCGAAACCACGAGGAACTTCAGGATCGGGTCGGTGCGCAGTTTGTCCCAGGCCCCGGACAGGGTCATGATGCCATTGATCATGCCACCCCAGGAGGGAGCAATCAGGATGATGGACATTACCATGCCCAGGTTCTGGGTCCAGTCCGGCAGGGCGCTGTAGTGCAGGTGGTGAGGGCCGGCCCAGACATAGACGGCGATCAGGGCCCAGAAATGCACCACCGACAGGCGGTAGGAGTACACCGGGCGTTCGGCCTGCTTGGGTACAAAATAGTACATGATGCCGAGGAAGCCCGCGGTCAGGAAGAAGCCTACCGCGTTATGTCCCCACCACCACTGCACCATGGCGTCCACGGTACCGGCATAGATGGAATAGGACTTGCCTGCCGTGACCGGTATCGCCAGGTTGTTGACAATATGCAGGATTGCCACGGCGATGATGAAGGCACCAAAGAACCAGTTGGCCACATAGATATGACGCTGTTGTCGCTTCGCGATCGTGCCAAAAAAGAGGATGGCGTAGGCGACCCAGACAATGGCGATCAGGATGGAGATGGGCCATTCCAGCTCGGCGTATTCCTTGGAGGTGGTCATGCCCATGGGCAGGGTGATCACAGCCAGCACAATGATGGCCTGCCAGCCCCAGAAGACAAAGCTCGCCAGCTTGTCGCTGATCAGCCGTGCCTGACTGGTGCGTTGGACCACAAACAGCGATGTGGCCATCAGCGCGCTGCCACCAAAGGCGAATACGACGCCATTGGTATGCAGGGGACGCAGCCGACCGTAGGTAAGCCAGGCGGTGTCGAAGTTGAGAGCGGGCCAGATCAGTTGGGCCGCGATCAGGACGCCGACCGCCATGCCGATGATGCCCCAGAAAACGGTGGCGATCGTGAATTGGAGGACGACACGATAATTATATTGGCTGTGTTCAGGCATGATGAGTCCTGATTGGCTGGTGGAAGTCGGTTCCCTGCGGCTCTCGGGTGCATGGGATGCACGGGCGGGATGTTATTTTATTGCTGTGCCGCAGAAGCAATCGTATGTTACTTCTGTGGGTGGGTTCAATATTGATCTGGATCAATTGTTGCGGATGGGGACAGGAATGTGAAGGCTCGATCGTTGTCCGTCAGAGGTTCGAGACGTTCCGCCGCTTGTGAAACATCGCCTGATCTGCCCGGGCCAGCATCTGCTGCAGATTATCTGGATGTCCGTGATCCAGCTCACTGCTCCCGAGTGAATAATCCAGGCCATATTCCAGGTGTTCCCCGGTTTGCTGCATGGTGGTGGCAAGCGCCTCGATTGCGTGCCGTATTGTGGCCTGATCCCGGGCGATGAACAGGGCAGTGAATTCGTCATTGCCGAAACGACTCAGCAGATCGGCTTTGCGCAAAGTGGTGCGGAACAGGCGGCTGAACTTTTCCAGAAACGCGTCTCCAGCTGCTGGGCCTACCCGCTGATTGAACGCGCGAAATTCATCCAGGTCCAGGAACAGCAGGGTGGCCTCCAGGCCGTGTGCGTGACACAGCTGCAACAGTTGCTGCGCCCGCACCTCGAAGCCGTGCCGGTTGAGCAGGCCGGTCTGGGGGTCGTTGGCCGCAGCGGGGTCCGCCAGCACTTCATATTCAAGCTGATCGCGCAGCCCTTCGAGCAGAGTGAGTTCCTTGTCACTGATGTCCCGGGGTTGGTTGTCGATCAGGCAGAGTGTTCCAAGCCGCGCGCTGCTGCGCGCACGCACCACGCTTCCGGCATAGAAACGGATATGCGGGAATCCGGTGACCAGTGGGTTGTCCGAATACTGTGCATCTTTGCTGGCATCGCGGATGACCATGGGGCCTTCGTGGTTGAGAGCTTCGCTGCAGAAAGAGGCTGAGCGTGGCGTTTCTTTCACCTCCAGGCCCTGTGCCGACTTGAACCATTGCCGTTCGACATCGATCAGGGAAAACAGGGTGATAGGCACATCGAACAGGCGCTGGGCCAGCCGTGTCACGCGATCAAAACGGGGGTCGTTCGGAGTGTCCAGCAGGTTGAGTGCGCGCAACACGCTGATGCGGGACTCTTCGTCATTGCGGCTGCGGTCGAGTAACCATTCTGCCACCTGTTCGCTGGGCATGGGACGGGCGATGTGATAGCCCTGGGCGAGATCACAGCCGACGTCTCGCAGGTACTCCATGGTTTCCGCATTTTCGATACCCTCGGCCGTGGTGCTCAGGCCGAGACCGTGTCCGAGTTCGATGATGGACTTGATCACGGTGCGCGATTCCGGTGATTCAGTAGCGGTCATGACAAAGGACTTGTCGACCTTGATTTCGGAGAACGGCAGGCGGGCCAGTTGCAGCATGGATGAGTAGCCTGTGCCGAAGTCATCAATCGAGAGTTGGAAGCCTTTCATGCGAAGTCGTGTGAGGATGTCCAGGGAGGCAACGGGGTCTTCCATGGCGCTGGTTTCGGTCAGTTCGAAAATGATGCGCGAGGGATTGACGCCATGCCGTTCGCAGATTCGTCCGAGCCGTTCAAACAGGGGTTGATTGTCCAGGGATGCGGCAGAAATGTTGATGGCCAGGGTCAGGTCTGCTGCCCGTTTGCGGAAATGCGGATCATCCGAGTGACGATTGATTTGCTCGGGCAGTGCAGTCAGCCAGCGCAGACCCTCATCCATGGCGTGTTCGGTCAGCCGGTCGATCAGGCCATGGCGTTCGGCCAGTGGGATGAAGCGCTCCGGGCGGACCACGCCCCGGCTGGGATGTTGCCAGCGCATCAGCGCTTCGAAGCCGCTGATCAGAGAGGTGTTGCAGTCCACCTTGGGTTGGTACACCAGGAAGAATTCGTTTCGTTCGATGCCGAGCTGCAACGCCTCGGCGTTGAGTTCCTGGTTGCGGCCGGCCAGCGGCTCCCCGTTCTCCACCAGGTATTCCGGATCGGTGTCCGGTGTATCGGACAGGAGTTCGCGCAGGCGGGGCGGTGAAAAGGGTTTGGCCAATATGCCGGCAATGCGCAGTCCGTGCTCGGAGGCCGAGCGGGCGGCGGCATCAAGTATGCGATTGCCCACTCCGCTGGTCAGGATGATGCGTGCCTGGCAGTTGAGTCGCGCCAATTCAACCATGACTTCGACCCCATCCATCTGTGGCATCACAAGGTCGAGCGCGATGTGGCCGGGCTGCCAGCTGGCGACAAGTTCGAAGAATTCCCGGGGTTGGGTTGTGTGCCGTGCCTGCAGCCCGGAGAATTCCGCGATGCTCTTGATGGTCTGGCCGGTGAGCTCTTCATCATCCAGGATGAGGATGCGATCATTGTACATACAGAGTTCTACCATCCTTCCGTTGCCAGCTCGAGTCCGGCCCGGACGCCCAATATTGCTGCAGGGTAACATGACCTGCAAAGAACGTCCGGTTTTTTTGTTTCAGATCAACGTGCTTCCAGTAAAACTGTGGTCGGGTTCAGGTCAGCTCCGGTAAGCTGTGCGCCACCTCCGGATGCTGGATCTTCCCGTTGGCAATATTCAGACCGTTTTGCAGGTGCGGGTTACTGTCCAGCGCCTGTTCCACGCCCTCGTCCGCCAGTTGCAGGATGAAGGGCAGGGTGGCATTGGCGAGCGCGGCGGATGCGGTGGCCGGGACGGCGCCTGGCATATTGGCCACGCAGTAATGCACCACGCCGTCGACAATGAAGGTGGGATCGGCATGGGTGGTGGGCCGGGCATGCTCACAACAGCCGCCCTGGTCTATGGCGACGTCGACAATAACCGCGCCGTCGCGCATATTGCGCACGTGTTCGGCGGTGATGATGCGCTCCGCGCTGCGTCCCGGGATCAGCACGGCACCGATCACCAGGTCCGCCTGCAGGAGCTGTTCGGTCGTGTTTTCACGTGAGGCGTAGACGGTGGTGAGATTGTTGCCGAACTCACGTTCCAACCGGTCCAGTTGTGGCAAAGACCGGTCAATGACACAGACATCGGCACCCATGCCCATGGCGATATGGCAGGCATTGCGGCCGACCACTCCACCGCCGATGATGACCACCCGTGCCGAGGGCACACCGGTAGCGCCGCTCAGCAGGACGCCACGGCCGCCCCTGGGCTTTTCCAGGTGCGTGGCCCCGGCCTGCACCGCCAGCCGGCCCGCGATCTGTGACATGGGAGTGAGCAATGGCAGCCCGCCCTGATCATCGGTTATGGTCTCGTAGGCAATGCATCGGGCACCGCTGTCACGCAGTGCCCTGGTCAATTCGCGATCAGCGGCCAGATGCAGGTAGGTGAACAGGGTGTGCTCCGGCCGTAGCAGCGCGTATTCATCCGGCTGCGGTTCTTTCACCTTGACGATCAGTTCGGCTTCTGCAAAAACGGCTTTGGCATCCGCGACTAGGCTGGCGCCGGCCCTTTTGTATGCCTCATCGTTGAACCCGGCGCCTTTTCCTGCGCCGGACTGGATCGAGACAGGGTGGCCGTGGGAAACCAGTTCGGCCACCGCCAACGGCGGCATGCTGACGCGGTGCTCTTCCAGCTTCACTTCTTTGGGGATGCCAATATGCATAGCTTGCTCCTCTGTTAGGGAACCTCTGAGCAACTCTATAACCGCTCTGGCCTTCAGCCAAGCCCAGACTCCCGCAGAGTAGTTATAGAGTTGCTCAGAGGTTCCCTGGTGCCTAGCATGCATTGAATGGCAGTTGTGTGGCAATCACACTGGAACTGCGGTACGGTCAGAATGCATTCTTGAGCGTTTTTGATCATCAGGAGTACTGTATGAAAATGCTGTTTCGCGTACTGCCGGTTTTTCTGGTCATGGCCCTGCTGGCCGGCCTCTATGCGCATGCCCAGAGTGATGGCTGGTTGACGGGGGCTACTGACCGTGATGAACAGATTGCCTTGATCGAAGATTACATAGGTGGCTACTCCGGCACCATGATGGAGGTTGGTTACCGCTTTGAAAGCACCCACCAGGCCATTCAGGATGACAACCATGAACTGGCTGCCTATCACTGGGACAAGCTGGGCGGGGCCATGGAGTGGGGCGGCATAAAGCGCCCGGCGCGGGCCGAAAACGCGGAGTTGTTGTTTCTCGGAGCGCCCTGGGAAAATCTGGACGAAGCCCTGCGTGACAATGATAGCGAGCGTGTTGTGGATCTCTTTAATGTGGCGCGTGGCGCCTGCATGGCCTGTCACGAAGCGGAAGGGGTCGGTTTCATGAATGATCAGCCCTTGTTGCGAAACACGGAAATTGCCCCTTAAACAGCAGCAAGAGATGAGGAAAAACCCATGGGAATTGAAGTCACTGGTCTGCTTGGTCTGATCTGGCTGTTGATAATCATCTGGGCCATCGTCAAGGTGGCGCAGAGCCCCGCCGGGGTTGTGGCAAAGCTGCTGTGGATCCTGCTGTTACTGTTCCTGCCCCTGGTCGGTCTGATCCTGTGGCTGCTGCTCGGGCCCAAGCCGGTTCGCAGCTTTTGAAGCCCGGGCACTGCAGCCCGGCGAATCGCCGTTCGAGCTGCAGTGCCCCATCCATGGGCTTTCCGACCGCGAAGGTTTTCCGCTAAGGGCGGTTCAGTTGCCCCGGAACGCCGGCGGCAGGTCGAGTGCGTCCAGATCCATGTAGCGGTCACGCAGCAGGGTATGACGGCTTTCCATGGGAACACTCATGCCCCGTATGAACACCTGTTCGGCATAGCTGGTGACCTCCAGCGGGTCACCATCCCAGATCAGCAGGTCGGCCTCCAGCCCCGATTCCAGCCGGCCGCTTCGATCCGCAATGCCCCAGATGTCGGCCGGCGCTGAGGTGATGGCCGCCAGGGCCACTTCCCATTCCAGCCCATGAGCGACCGCGTTGCCGGCAGCCTGCGTGATGTTGCGGGCATTGTGGCTGTCGCCGCTGCTGAACGCGAAGCGCACACCCGCGGCATGCAGGCGGCTGGCATTCTCCAGTGTGGAGTCGAGGGTTTCGAAGCGGTTGGGCAGGTTCTGCAGCGGATCGAGCAGTACCGGCACATTGGCCGCAGCCAACTCATCGGCGACCAGCCAGGCTTCGGCGCCACCACTGATCACCAGCTGCAGCTCAAAGTCATTGGCCAGACGCAGGGCGCTGCGGATGTCGCTGGCGCGATGCACGGCCAGCACCAGTGGCATTTCACCACGAATCACCGGCTGCAGGGCCTCCAGGTCGAGGCGACCCAGGGCGTAGTCGCGTCGTTCACGGCGCTCGAAAGCGGCCTGGTTGGAGGAGAAGTCGCGTGCATCCTGCAGGGCTTCGCGCAGGGCCAGCATGGCGCCAGCCCGCGAGCCACCGGAGAGCCGTGCGCCGGTTTCCCCGAGACTGGCGTACATGGCCGCCGGGCTGAGCGTGATGAAATCACTTGGATGCATCAGGTCGATGATGGCGCCCTGGCCGGCGATCAGGGTGCCGCCACTGCCATGCGTGGGAGCGACAACCGCCCGGGTGATGCCTTCGATGCGGTTGACCGGGATGACCATGGAGCGCGGGTTGATGGCGTCGGTCACATTGAAGGCAGCCGTGAAGCGGCGGTTGCTGTTGGCCGAGTCGACACTCTGGTCGACCCCGGATATTTCGTCCAGGCCCATCTGCCCGTTGGCGTCAATAATGCCGGGTGTCACCACTTTTCCCGTGGCATCAATGCGCTCGGCGTCGGCGGGCACATCCACATCGTTGCCCACGGCCACAATCTGTCCGTCCCGGATCAATACAGTGGCGTTCTCCAGCGTGCCGGCTTCGCCCATGGTGTGCACGGTGCCGCCGGTGATGGCGATGTCATTGGCCTGCACGGCAGCAGTGGACAGGGTCAGGCTGAGCAGGATCAGCAGTCGCTTGGTCAGGCTAATCATCATTGACCTCCTGTCTGTATGGCAGCAGGGCTCATGCCCAGGGTGAAGTCCAGCTGTGGTTGCCGGGACGGATCGTTGCGGTCATAGATACGGGCACCGTCTATGTAGACCTGCTGCGTCCGCGTGTAGACGCTGAACGGATCGCCATCCCACAGCACGATGTCGGCGCGTTTACCCACTTCCAGTGAGCCGGTCTGATCTGCAACGCCGATGGATTCGGCGGCATTGAGTGTGAGCCAGCCGATTGCCTGTTCGGGGCTGACCGTCATGCCGGCGCGGTTGGCGGCTGCCATGGCCTTGGCGGCTTCCTGGTTCAGGCGCTGGATATCATCGGCCGAGTCGGAGTGCAGGATGGCGCAGGCGCCGGCCGCTTCCACCATGGGCACGTTTTCCCGCACCGCATCCCAGGCTTCCAGTTTGAAGCCCCACCAGTCCGACCACATGGCGGCGCAGGTGCCGGCGGCGGCCAGGTGGTCAGCGATCTTGTAGGCTTCCACCGCGTGATGGAAGGCCGTGATGTGGAAATCGAATTCCTCCGCGATGTCCAGGCGCTGCATCATCTCATCAGCGCGGTAACAATGGTTGTGCAGCAGGATTTCCCCGGTCAGCACACCGGCAATGCTTTCGAGCTGAAGATTGCGGGTCGGTTCGCTGGCATCCTCGTCACCGTTGGCATTCGCCGACTCGTAGTCCTGCCATTGCTGCAGGTAGTCCTGTGCTTCGATGAAGGCGGCGCGCACCACAGCCTTGTTGCCCATGCGGGTATCGGGCGCCGAGTTGCGGCCCTGACC
>PWQG01000169.1 GCA_003556835.1 Gammaproteobacteria bacterium | reverse complement strand
GACTGGAAATCTTCACTCTGCTGGTGTTGTTCATGCCCATGTTCTGGCGGCGCTGAGATTACATCGGCTCAGCCATAGATCCGGGTGCTGTCACCGCGAGGTCGACGTCGGAAACGTTTGTACTCCCACTGATATTGCGCCGGATCATCAAGAAGCACGGTTTCCACGCTGCGGTTCAGGGCCGTTGCCGCCTCCAGCGGATCTTCGCTGTCGATCTGCGGATCCACCGGGCGCAGCAGGATTTCAAAGCCCTGTCCTTTTGGCAGACGCCGCGCCACACAACTGATCACCGGTGCACCGGTCTTCTGCGCCAGCCGGGCCACCAGGGTCATGGTCAGTGCCTTTTCATGGAAGAAGGGCGCAAACACGCCACTGTCGTAGCCCGGTTGCTGGTCCGGCAATATGCCCGCGATATTGCCTGCGCGCACCGTTTTCACCAACTGCATGATACCGCGTGGTGTAGTGGGCGCCTGTGCCGCGCCCGCCCGGGAGCGGAACCCGGTCAGTGCCTTCTCGAAGGCTTCCATTCGGGGCGGACGGTAGAGGAAGGTGATCGGTGCGACCGTGCTCACATACAGGCCACTGAGCTCCCAGCTGCCCAGGTGGGGTGCAATGATGATCAGACCCTTGCCGTCGGCAATATGTTGGTCGATCAGGTCTTTGCCATGGACAGTGACAACATGCTCCATGACCTCGTCGACTGGCCGGCACCAGATCAAGCCCAGCTCGCAGGCGGTCTTGCCGGTTTCCTTCAGGCTCGCCAATGCCAGGCTACGGCGTTCAGTCTCCGACATTTCCGGAAAACAGAGTTCCAGGTTTTTCAGTGTGATCTTGCGGGAGCGGCTCGGCAGGTAGTACATCAGACTGCCCGCAACACTGCCCAGGGCATGAAGCACACGGAGCGGGAGTAGGGAAAGCAGGCGCAGCACGGCCCGTATCATGGCTGCCTGGAACGTTTTGATAAGCTGGCCCTCCCGTGCCTACAGTGCCCGCCACCGGGCTGAAACATCGCCGCAATTCTACATCAGGCCCATGGTCCGGGGTAGCGCGCACGGTGGATATTGGCCACGTAATCCCGCATAATTGCGGCTTTTCTGCCACCGCCACAGATGGAGTGATTGTGTCCGAAGCAAGTTCAGGCGCCGCCGCCAATGTGAAAACCTTCCAGGGCCTGATCCTGGCCCTGCAGCAATTCTGGGGTGAACGCGGCTGTGTCATTCTGCAGCCACTCGACCTGGAAGTGGGGGCGGGCACCTTTCACCCGGCCACCTTCCTGCGAGCCATCGGACCGGAAACCTGGAACACGGCCTATGTGCAACCGAGCCGTCGACCCACTGACGGACGATATGGGGAGAATCCCAACCGCCTGCAACACTATTATCAGTTCCAGGTGATCCTCAAGCCCTCACCGGATGACATTCAGGACCAGTATCTCGATTCCCTGCGTTTCCTGGGTATCGACCCGCTGGTGCATGACATCCGTTTTGTCGAGGACAACTGGGAATCACCAACACTGGGCGCCTGGGGCCTGGGCTGGGAAGTCTGGCTCAATGGCATGGAAGTCACGCAGTTCACCTTTTTCCAGCAGGTCGGCGGCCTGGAATGCTTTCCGGTCAGTGGCGAATTGACCTATGGCATTGAGCGCATTGCCATGTACCTGCAAGGGGTCGACAGTGTCTATGATCTGGTCTGGACCGAAGGCCCGGATGGCGTGGTGACCTATGGTGATGTGTTCAAGCAGAACGAAGTGGAGATGTCAGCCTATAATTTTGAGCACGCTGATGTCGACAATCTGTTTCGCTACTTCGATGATTGTGAACAACAGTGCCAGAAACTGATTGAAAACGGCCTGGCGTTACCGGCCTATGAACAGGTGCTGAAAGCATCACACTACTTCAACCTGCTGGACGCACGGCATGCCATCTCGGTTACCGAACGACAGCGCTTCATTCTGCGCGTGCGCACATTGTCACGCATGGTGGCCGAAGCCTATTTTGAAAGCCGCAAGGCACTGGGCTTCCCGCTGGCACCGGACGAGCTGCGACAGCAGGTATTGAACCGGAACTCATCCTCCTGATTATTGGCAGAGAACATGGCTGCAAAAGATTTTATTATTGAGCTCGGCTGTGCGGAACTCCCGCCCAAGGCCCTGCGTACACTTTCCCGTGCTTTCCAGGAAGGCATCCTCGCTGGCCTGAAAGAAGCTGGACTGTCTGGTACAGATTCACGCGTTTTTGCCACGCCGCGGCGACTGGCGGTGATGGTCAAGGATGTGCCTTTACGGCAGGAAGACCGTACCGTCGAGAAATTCGGCCCTGCGCTGAAAGCCGCCTACGACGAAAAGGGCCAGGTAACCCGCGCAGCGGAAGGATTCGCCCGCTCCTGTGGCGTGGCTGTGTCCGAGCTGGAAACCGCGGAAAAGGATGGCGCCGAAAAGCTTGTCTATCGGGCCGAAAAGAAAGGCCGGGATGCTGCCGATCTTATTCCCGGTATCGTCAACCAGAGTCTGGCGAAACTGCCCATTCCAAAGAAAATGCGATGGGGTAGCAAACGAGAAGAATTCGTACGCCCTGTATATTGGGTACTGATGCTGCTCGGCGAAGAGTTGATTGAAGGTGAAGTGCTTGGCATTGCCAGTGGGCACATCACTCACGCCCACCGTTTCCACCATCCCGACCCGATCCGCATCGAGTCAGCAGGTCAATACAAGGATGCGCTCTACGCGGGCCATGTGATCGCCGACCATGATCTGCGCAAGGAGCGGATTCGCGAACAGATCAAGGCCCTGGGCGAGCAGTACAAGGCTGAAGTTGTGATCGAGGAGGATCTGCTCGAAGAGGTGACCAGTCTTGTGGAGTGGCCGGTTTCCCTGATCGGACGCTTTGAAGAACACTTCCTGGACGTGCCTGCCGAAGCCCTGATCTCTTCGATGAAGAGTCACCAGAAATGTTTCTACCTGATCGATGAGAAAAAGAAGCTTCTTCCATACTTTATTACGGTCAGCAATATCGAAAGCAAGGATCCTGAACAGGTCATCACCGGAAACGAAAGGGTCATACGTCCCAGGTTGGCGGATGCGGCTTTCTTTTTTGAAAGCGACGCGCGCAAATCACTTGAATCACAGCGCGAGCGTCTGAAGAACATCGTTTTTCAGAAAGAACTGGGCACCGTTTTCGAAAAGAGCCAACGCGTGGCGAAACTGGCCGCCTGGATTGCGGAACAGTGCGACTCCGATGTGGAACTGGCCCGGCGCGCCGGTGAGCTGGCCAAGTGCGACCTTCTTACACTAATGGTTTCAGAATTCCCCGAGCTGCAGGGCATCATGGCCTACTATTACGCGCTCAATGACGGGGAACCCGAAGAACTCGCGCTGGCCCTCAATGAACAGTATCAGCCGCGCTTCGCCGGTGACAAGCTACCCTCGACATGCACCGGCGCCATCCTGTCCATTGCGGAAAAGCTGGACACGATCGTGGGTCTGTTCGCCATCGGTCAACCGCCGACAGGATCCAAGGATCCCTTTGCGTTGCGGCGCGCTTCACTCGGGGTACTGCGGATCCTGGTGGAAAAGGAAATGGATCTGGACCTGCAACAGTGTGTTGCCCAGGCGGGCAATGCCTTTTCCGGTATCGGTGACACGGATCCGGAGCAACTCAATGAACAGGTATTCGGATTCATGCTGGACCGGTTCCGGGCCTGGTACCAGTCCGAGGGCGTGAGCGCAGATGTGTTCCAGTCGGTATTCGCGTTGCGACCAAGTCGACCGCTGGATTTTGCACGCCGGATCCACGCCGTGCATCATTTCTGCGAACTGCCGGAGAGCGAAGCCTTGGCCGCCTCCAACAAGCGCGTGGCCAATATCCTGCAGAAGGAAACTGGAGCAGGGGACAAGGCGGTAAAGCCGGAACTGTTCCGGGAAGAGGCCGAGAAGGCCCTCGCTTCGAAACTGGGCGAACTTGAGGCTTCCGTGTTGCCTCTGTTCGACGCCGGCGACTATCGTCAAGGCCTGGCGAAGCTGGCCGCCAGCAAGGACAGTATCGACCGGTTTTTTGACGAAGTCATGGTGATGGACGAAGACCCGGCCACCCGGAGCAATCGTCTCGCCCTCTTGGCGCAGCTACGATCGCTGTTTCTCCGTGGAGCCGACATCTCCCATCTTCATCGCAGCCAGTAAGGCAACCGGAGTCCACGTATGACAAGCCCGGACAGGGAACAATTGCTGATCCTCGACCGGGATGGCGTCATCAATGAAGATTCCGTGGAATATGTGAAGTCCCTGGACGAGTGGGTTCCGATCCGGGGCAGTATCGAAGCCATTGCGCGACTGAGCCGCGCCGGCTATACCATCGCGGTGGCGACCAATCAGTCCGGGCTTGCGCGGGGGCTGTTTGACGAAGAAACCCTGCTCGCCATGCATCATCGTCTGTTTGAACTCGTGGCTGAACATGGTGGAACACTGGATGCCATATTCTACTGCCCCCATGGCCCCGAAGAGGGTTGTGACTGTCGCAAACCAGGCATCGGACTGTTGCGGCAGATTGAGGAAAGTGTTGCTCTTCCGTTGAAGGACGCTGCTTTTGTCGGGGACAGTCTCGCGGATCTTGAAGCTGCCCTGGCAGCGGGCTGTCGGCCGACTCTCGTTCGAACCGGAAAGGGCGAGCAGACACTGGCAACACTGAGAGAGTCCAGGCCGGACCTATTGCAGAGCACGGACATCTATTCCAGCCTGGAAGAATTTACTCGGGTACTACTTGGTGAGCACCCCGGAGAGATACATTGACACCATGATGATGCGTTTACGCTCTTCTCTATTTTCCCTCGGTTACGCAGGACTCACATTCATAGTCGCGGTTGTGGTCATGGCCGTCTTCTGGGCCTTAGCGCCGCAAACCCGATCCTGGTTCTATGGGCTGTGGTGCCGCCTGGTGGTGGGTCTGGCGACACTGACCTGCGGCATACGCTACGAGGTGGAAGGGGAAGAGAACGTACCGGATGATCAGCCCGTGGTGGTGATCAGTAATCACCAGAGCACCTGGGAGACAATATTTCTCTATCAGCTGTTCGCCCCGGTGGTACCCATCCTGAAGAAAGAGTTGCTCCGCATCCCGTTCTGGGGATGGGCGCTGCGCCTGCAAAAGCCAATTGCGATTGATCGTAGCCGGCCCCGGGAAGCAATGAAATCCTTGCTAAAGCAGGGGCAGGAGCGGATTGCTTCGGGCATGTCGGTGCTGGTGTTTCCAGAAGGCACCCGCTCGCGGCCCGGCCATATCGGCCGTTTTTCCAGAGGTGGTGCGCAATTGGCCGCTTCCAGTGGAGCAGGGGTTGTACCGGTGATTCACGATGCCGGGAAGTGTTGGCCCGCCGGCTCCATGTTGAAGAAGCCGGGAACGGTACGGGTCATCATCGGCCCAGCCATCCCTTCGGTTGGTCGCAGTGCGCGCGAGATCGCCGCTGAATGTGATGAGTGGTTCGACAAGCACCTTCCAGAGCTGGGCCTGGAGCATAGCAAGTAATCACTAGCCTTGCTCCAGGCGGCGCTATATGGCTGCTTTCAAATATCCAGGTTCTGCGCTGCCAGCGCATTCGCCTCAATAAATTCACGACGCGGATCAACATGATCACCCATAAGCGTCGTGAACAACTGATCAGCACTGATGGCATCTTCTATCGTGACCTGAAGCATACGCCGTGTATCCGGGTTCATGGTGGTGTCCCAGAGTTGGTCCGGATTCATCTCACCCAGGCCCTTATAGCGTTGCAGGTAGTGGCCTCGCATCGCGTCCGCAGTAAGCCACTGTAATGCCTCAGGAAAACTATCAACTTCCTGTTTTCGTTCTCCACGCTGAACAAATGCCCCGGTATCGATAAGCCCATCCAGGGTCTTGCCGAGCCCGGTCAGCGCACGATATTCACCCGACTGGAAGAAGTCCTTGCTAAACTGGTAATCCCGAACCAGACCGTGCAAAGAATATTTCACGACCGGGAGGAAGATATGCCGTTCAGAATCTTCGTCCAGTGAGAAAACGTAGTTTTCGCTTGTCTTGGGATGAATTTCTTTCAAGGTCTCCAGCAATTCGATCGACCATTGCTCGACCGTGGCGCTATCAAGCGAATCCACCGGAAGAGGGCGGGTATAGATCATCGACTCAAGAATCTCCGGCGGATACAGCCGGTTGAGGCGTTGGATGATGCTCCAGGCATGATTGTACTGATTGACGATCGCTTCCAGCGCATCTCCGGCAATGGCCGGTGCATTCGGATTGACGTAAAGACTGGCGCCATCAAGCGCAATCTGGGTCTGGTAGGCGGCCAGCTCATCGTCATCCTTCAGGTATTGTTCCTGCTTTCCCTTTCGGACCTTGTAGAGCGGGGGCTGTGCAATATAGACATGGCCCCGTTCGACCAACTCCCGCATCTGGCGGAAGAAGAATGTCAGGAGCAGGGTACGGATGTGGGAACCGTCCACATCAGCATCGGTCATGATGATGATGTTGTGATACCGCAGGGATTCGGGATTGAACTCATCCTTGCCAATGCCGCAACCCAGTGCCTTGATCAGGGTTCCGATTTCGGCGGAACTCAGCATCTTGTCGAACCGCGCCTTTTCAACGTTCAGGATTTTACCCTTGAGCGGAAGTATGGCCTGGTTTTTCCGGTTCCGGCCCTGTTTGGCGGATCCGCCGGCCGAGTCACCCTCCACGATATAGATTTCCGAGAGTGAAGGATCTTTTTCCTGACAATCCGCCAGTTTGCCTGGCAGACCTGCAACGTCCAGGGCACCTTTTCGACGGGTCATTTCCCGAGCTTTACGGGCAGCCTCGCGCGCACGCGCAGCATCGAGCATCTTATTGACGATCTGCTTGGCATCATTTGGGTTCTCTAGCAGGTAGTCATTGAAATGTTCATGCATCTCCTGCTCGACCACCGTTTTCACTTCCGAGGAGACTAGCTTGTCTTTTGTCTGTGAAGAGAATTTGGGGTCGGGAACCTTGACGGACACAATCGCGGTCAAGCCTTCCCGTGCGTCATCCCCGCTGGTAGTGATTTCCTTACCTTTTTTTGCAGCCAGTTCCTTGTCGATATAGGTCTTCAACACGCGGGTTAGGGCACTGCGGAAACCCGCAAGATGGGTACCACCGTCCTTTTGTGGGATATTATTGGTGTAGGCAAAGATGTTTTCCTGGTAGCCATCATTCCACTGCATGGCTATTTCCACTGATGTGCCGTCGGGGCGCTCTGCAAGGAAATGGAAAATCTTGCTATTGACCGGAGTTTTGTTTTTGTTCAGGAAATCGACAAAGGCATTGAGCCCGCCCTCGTAGCGAAACAGCTCACTCTTTCCGCTACGCTCATCTGTCAATTCGATGGCCACGCCCGCATTGAGGAAGGCGAGTTCGCGCAGTTTCTTGGCAAGAATGTCGTAATGGAACTCGATGCTGGAAAAAGTTTCCTTGGAAGGGCGGAAAAAACAGGATGTTCCCGAGCTATCCGTATCACCCACCACCTTCAGGGGAGCCTGGGGCACACCATCCCGATACTCCTGCTCATGAACTTTGCCTTCGCGGCGAATCGTCAGCTTGAGCTCCTCGGACAGGGCATTCACAACGGAAACACCCACACCGTGCAATCCACCGGATACTTTGTAGCTGTTGTCGTCGAACTTACCACCTGCGTGCAGTACGGTCATGATGACTTCAGCGGCGGAAACGCCTTCTTCGTGCATCTCCGTCGGAATACCACGTCCGTTATCCATCACAGTGATGGATTCACCTGGATGGATGATTACACGGACGGTGTCGCAATGGCCGGCGAGGGCTTCGTCGATGGAGTTGTCCACCAATTCGAAAACCATGTGGTGAAGACCCGTCCCATCATCGGTATCACCGATGTACATGCCTGGACGTTTGCGAACAGCATCAAGCCCTTTAAGGACTTTGATACTGGTCGAGTCGTAAGTGGTTTCCTCAGTCATATTTTCTCCCTAGCCGGTTTGTCCTGAATTATCTTGGCGGCTATATCTTGCTAATTTTACCATGTTCCACGTGAAACTTTCTTGTTCTCGTAGCAATATGAGCCTGGGTGATCTCCGGGATATCCTTTTCCGTTACAGCTGTTGCGAAGGTTTGCAGATTTTCTGCGAGCAAAATATCCAGCAGCCTGGCAGCATTATTCGTATCCAATTCCGCCGCAAGATCATCAATCAAAATTACCAATTGATGCGCACCCTGTTGCTTCTGTATCCGGATCTGCGCCAGTTTCAGTGCGCTGGCAAGAAGCTTCTGTTGACCTCGGGAAAGCACATCAGAAGCGGCCTGACCTTCAACCCGCAACAACAGGTCCGCCCTATGGGGACCAAATTGAGTCGATCCGTATCTACGTTCACGATCAAAAGCCTCATCAAGAACCTCAAGAAGACTTCGAGTTACATCCCAGCCGGGATGATATTCAACAGTAAGCTGCTCTGCGATGGACGGAAGCAATGCAGGTAGACAGGCTTCGAGCTCCTTTATCAATCGGCCTACGTATTCTTGGCGGTATTTCGAAACAAGCTCAGAATGCGCACAAAACTGTTCTGTCCATGGCGCAAGTCGCTGCACGAAGCTCTTGTCAGCATCACGAGCCTTTAATAAGGCGTTACGTTGCTTCAAAGCCTGCTGTTGTTGCCGCCAGTGGCGCAGGAAGTGATGTTCCACGTGGAACACTCCCCAATTGAGAAACTGCCGCCTGACTCTTCCTCCTCCATCCAGCAGTGAAAAGCTGTCATTATTAAAGAGTTGGACGGGCAGCGCAGTCGCTACATCCTGCCAGCCTTTCTGCAGCTCGCCATTGTACTTCAAGACCCGGTCCCGAAGCTTGCTGCCCTTTGTCAAGCCGATGGATTGACCGTTTTCAAAGCG
>PWQG01000327.1 GCA_003556835.1 Gammaproteobacteria bacterium | reverse complement strand
TCGATACGACCGCCCTCCTCAAGGACCTGGGACATATATTCCAGGACAGCCTTGACGGCGAACTCGCAATCCTTTGCTGAAAGCTGTGATTGCTTGGCCGCAATGCGTTCAATCAATTCAGACTTTGTCATAAGCGGTTCCCTTCTTTGTTCAGGCTGAAATCAGTCTCACCGGACCGGCAAGGCTCATTTCTTTTCCATTTCAGCCTTGATCAGGTCGCCGATCGTTGTCGGGCTGGATTCCTGGCTTCTGTGATCCTTGACCGCGGAACGTTCTTCGTCCATCTCGATCGCCTTGATCGAAAGCGTCAGCTGACGGCTCTTGCGATCCACACTGATGACCTTGGTTTCGACTTCTTCGCCGACCTTGAGAACGTTGCGGGCGTCTTCCACCTTGTCGCGACTGATCTCGGAGGCGCGCAGATATCCTTCCACACCCTCGGCCAGATTGATGACCGCGCCTTTGGCGTCGACTTCAACAATGTCACCCTTGACGATGCTGCCTTTCTCGAACTGACCCACATAGTTCATGAACGGATCATCGGAAAGCTGCTTGAGGCCGAGAGAGATGCGTTCACGCTCGGGATCAATGGACAGGATGACCGTTTCCAGTTCATCGCCCTTCTTGAACTCGCGCACCGCTTCTTCGCCGGGCTCCTCCCAGGAGATGTCGGACAGGTGAACCAATCCATCGATGTTGCCTTCCAGACCGATGAAGATACCGAAATCGGTGATCGACTTGATGGTGCCGGCAATCTTATCACCCTTGCGGTATTTCTCGGCAAAGGCATCCCAGGGGTTCTGGAAGCACTGCTTGATACCCAGGGAAATACGACGACGTTCCTCGTCGATATCCAGGATCATCACCTCGATATCGTCGCCCACCTGGACGATCTTGGACGGGTGTACGTTCTTGTTGGTCCAATCCATTTCGGAGACGTGAACCAGGCCCTCGACACCCTCTTCGAGCTCAGCAAAGCAGCCGTAGTCGGTGAGGTTGGTGACGCGGGCAGTGACCCGTGTGCTCTCGGGATAACGCGCCTTGATGTCGACCCAGGGATCTTCACCCAGTTGCTTGAGGCCCAGGGAAACACGGTTGCGTTCGCGATCGTACTTGAGGACCTTGACTTCGATCTCGTCGCCGACGTTGACCACTTCGCTCGGATGCTTGATACGCTTCCAGGACATGTCGGTGATGTGCAGCAGACCATCGACGCCACCGAGGTCCACGAAAGCACCGTAGTCGGTGAGGTTCTTGACCACACCCTTGATGGTGATACCTTCCTGCAGCTTCGACAGCAGTTCCTCGCGCTCTTCGGAGGTGACCGCTTCGAGCACGGCACGACGGGAAACCACCACGTTGTTGCGCTTCTGGTCCAGCTTGATCAGCTTGAATTCCAGCTCGTGACCTTCGAGGTGGGTGGTATCGCGGATCGGACGGATGTCGACCAGTGAACCGGGCAGGAAGGCACGGATATTGTTCAGATCGACGGTGAAGCCACCTTTGACCTTGCCGTTGATCACACCAGTGACAACTTCGTTTTTCTCGTAGGCCGCTTCCAGCACCATCCAGGATTCGGCACGCTTGGCTTTCTCACGCGACAGACGGGTTTCACCGAAACCGTCTTCAACCGCCTCGAGCGCCACTTTGACTTCATCACCAACGGTCAGCGTGAAACCGCCATCTTCGTTGATGAATTGGTGCTTGGGAATGACCCCTTCGGACTTCAGTCCGGCATTGACTGTCACCCAGTCGGAGTCGATGTCGACCACCGTGCCAATGACAATGGCACCAGGCGTCATGTCTACATCGTTTAAACTCTGTTCAAATAATTCAGCGAAGCTCTCACTCATGTCAGGTCCTGTATTCCAGATAATGTCGCGCCTACCCCTGGGCCCTTCTGCTCACTGATAGCGTTTCGCCGCAAAAAGCGGTTCATCGCACACGAAAAAGTCACGAAAAGGAACTTCGGAGAGATGCACAACCTCTTTCAACCATGCTCCGGCAGGCATGGGACAATGGGTTTCAATCCTGCTGATGACAGTAACCGGAGTCGATCAGCAGGGATTATCGATGCAACAGATCCAGCAGTTTCTGCACTACCTGATCTATACTCAGCGATGTGGTATCAATCTGAACGGCGTCCGCAGCCGGACGCAATGGTGAAACGGCCCGATTGCTATCGCGCTCGTCCCGTTCACGAATATCGGTCAGAAGGTCGGCAAGGTTAACATCAATACCCTTGTCCATCAACTGCTTATATCGCCGCCGGGCACGCTCTTCCGCGCTGGCGGTGAGAAAGACCTTGTTCCCGGCATCCGGGAAGACCACGGTACCCATATCACGACCGTCAGCGACCAGACCCGGGGCACGCCGGAAGTCGCGCTGTTTCTGCAGAAGGGCCTGCCGTACGGCATCACTGGCCGCCACATGCGAGGCGGCATTGCCCACCTCTTCCTGCCGGATGGCGCTGGACACATCCTCACCATCGAGTCGTATGACACCTTCGGGCTCGAACTCAATATCCATGGCCCCGGCCAGGGAAACCAGTGCCTCCTCGTCGTCCACGGCAACACCGCGGCGCAGTGCCACCAATGCCAACAGCCGGTACAGCGCGCCGCTATCCAGGTAGTGCCACCCCAGCTCCCGCGCCAGCAGGCCACTCACCGTGCCCTTGCCCGCTCCGCCGGGACCATCGATGGTGAATACCGGTACGTTCATGCAATCTGCTCCTGTTCTGCCCGCAGACGCAAGCCCGCGGCATTGGCCAGCTCAAGAAAGCCGGGAAAAGACGTGGCGACATTGGCGCAATCACGGATACGCAGCGGCCCCGATGCCCGCAACGCAGCCACCGCAAACGCCATGGCCACGCGGTGATCGCCGGCACTGTCAATTTCGCCGCCACCGATGGAGCCACCCCGGATCCGCATGCCGTCGGCCAGGCTTTCCGCATCCACACCGAGGGCCTGCAGTCCCTCGGCCATGACCCCGATGCGATCACTCTCCTTGACCCGCAATTCAGCCGCGTTGCGCAGCACCGTCTCACCTTCTGCGCAAGCGGCCGCCACAAAGAACACCGGGAATTCGTCGATGGCCAGGGGCACCAATGCCGCAGGAACTTCTATGCCTCGCAAAACGGCATGGCGCACCCGGATATCCGCCACGGGCTCACCGCCCACACGCCGGGTGTTCAGGATTTCAAGGTCGGCCCCCATCTCCCGCAGAAGCGTGATGATGCCGGTACGGGTGGGATTGATGCCGACATGGCGCAGCAACAGGTTCGAGCCGGGCACAATGGACGCGGCAACCAGGAAAAAAGCGGCCGAGGAAATATCGGCCGGCACGTCGATCCGCGTGGCCTGAAGCTTCTGCCCTCCTGCCAGCCGGACATCACTGCCATCCTCACTGCGCCCGACCCGGACCGCGAATGCCTCCAGCATACGTTCGGTGTGATCACGACTGGGCAGGTCGGCATGCACCCGGGTTTCCCCCTCGGCATACAGTCCGGCCAACAGCAGGGCTGACTTCACCTGGGCACTGGGCACTTCCATCTCGTGTGTAATGCCCTGCAAATGTCCACCCCGGATGCTCAGGGGTGGGCGTCCATCGGCCGCCGTGCTGATATCCGCGCCCATCGCACGCAGCGGCTGGGCCACGCGATCCATGGGCCTGCGCGACAGGGACTCATCCCCGCACAATTCCACGGCGAATTCCTGTGCCGACAGCAGGCCGGCCAACAGACGCATGGCGGTGCCCGAATTCCCCAGATACAACGGGCCTCGGGGCGCCTGCAATCCATGCATACCGACCCCATAGACACGGACCCGGCCGCATTCCGGACCACAGATGGCGACACCCAGGTCACGCAGGGCCTGCAGGGTATGCAGCGCATCCTCACCTTCCAGGAAACCACTGATTTCGGTCACTCCTTCGGCAATCGCGGCCAGCATGATCGCCCGGTGGGAAATGGACTTGTCACCCGGCACCCGGATCTCGCCGGTCAGTGGCCCGCCGGCTTCGGCCAGAAAATCCACCCGCGACCCGCTGTTCATGGATGGCAGGCGGGTTGCGGACGTGGCGGCGGAAAAGCGGTCCATGAAACGGTCCCGGGTGAGCTTGGCCCGCCGGAACGCAGACTCCATGGCAACACCATCGCCCTGCTCCAGCAGACTGCGCATCTGTTGCAGCTCGTCCATGAACTGGTCCAGCACCTCGATGGTGGCCGGCCCATTGCTGAGGAAAATGTCGCGCCACATATGTGGATCACTGGAGGCGATCCGAGAGAATCCGGCAAAACCACCGGCAGCGTAATCCAGGATCTGCTGGCGCTGCTCGTGACCCTGGCGGTGTTCGCCACTCTCGTCGACACGCATCAGGGCATTGACCAGGGAGTAGGCCAGCAAATGGGGTAGATGGCTGGTTGCGGCCAGCACGGCATCATGGCGGGCCACCGACATGCCATGCACATCGGCGCCAATGGCATGCCACAAGCGGGTCACCAGCTGCACGGCGTCCGGATCGGTGTCATCACCGGGTGTGAGGATGACCTTGCGGCCAACAAAGAGATCGACGCGTGATGCCGGGTAGCCACTCTGTTCCGAGCCGGCAATGGGGTGTCCGGGTACAAAGCGGCGCGCGCCGTCGGGCAGGCTGTGCAGGGCATCCTCGACCACGCGACCCTTTACGCTGGCCGCATCGGTAATGACCGCACCGGGCCGTAATTCCGCTGCCATTTCCGCCAGTACCGCAGCCACGGTCAAGGTGGGCACAGCCACCAGAATCAGGTCCGCCTGACGCGCCAATGCCGGCAGGTCCGTGCTGAACTCATCGATGACGCCATCCTCAAGCGCCTGTTGCAGTGGCGCCCGGTCCCGGCCACAGGCCAGGATGCGCCGGCACAGCCCCGCTGCGCGCGCGGCACGTGCCACCGAACCACCGATCAGGCCCAGACCGACAATCAGCAGTGTACTGTTTTCCAGTTTCACGCGGATCCAACTCCCTGTTTGCGCCGTTTCAGGCCTGCGACTCCAGCACCATGGGATAGGAGCCCAGCCACTTGATCTGTACCGTGCATTCGGCCAATTCAGAGAAAACCTGCTTCACTGCAGGATCCTCGCGATGACCCTCGAAGTCGATGAAAAACACATAATCCCAGATGCCGTCCCGGGCCGGACGTGTCTCGATCCGGGTCAGACTCACCTGGTGTCGGTCAAAAGGCTCCAGCACCCGCAACAATGAGCCGGGCCGGTTTTCCGTGTAGACCAGGATGGAGGATTTGTCGTGACCGCTGGGCGGCACCGTCTCCCGCGAGAGCACCAGAAAGCGGGTGGTGTTGTTGCTGCGATCCTGTATGCCTTCATGCACGATGCGCAGGCCATACTGCCGGGCTGCCAGTTCGCCGGCAATGGCTCCGGTGCCCGGATCTTCGGCTGCCAGTCGCGCGGCTTCGGCATTGCTACTCACCGCATGCTGCGCGACGCCGGGAAAATGTTCCCGCAACCATTGGCGGCACTGCGCCAGCGACTGACGATGCGAGACGACCTGGCGGACCCCCTGCTCCTGTGCAGCTTGGGCCAGCAGAAAACAATGCACGATGGGCACATAGATCTCTGCCACTATATAAAGCGACGTGTCTATCAGACATTCCTGGGTGACGGTGACGGCGCCTTCCGTGGAATTTTCCACCGGCACCACGCCCTGATTGATGCGACCCGCCTCGACTTCGAGGAACACGTCATCAATACTCGCCACCGGCTCCGCCCGGACGCTGTCACCAAAATGCAGCGCAGTGGCCTGTTGCGAGAAGGTGCCTTCAGGACCAAGGTAGGCGACCCTGCCCACTGCCTCAGGCATCCGTCTCTCCGTCAGTGGCCGCTTCGTCCTCGTCATCATCGGGTTCGGTCACTTCGGCCAGTCCCACCAGGGATTCGTCCTGTTTGAGGCGGATCAGGCGCACGCCCTGGGTGTTTCGGCTCAACACCGACACCTCGTCAACCCGGGTACGTACCAGGGTGCCACGATCCGAGATCAGCATGATCTCGTCGCCGTCGACCACCTGCACCGCACCGACCAGATCGCCATTGCGCTCACTGGTCTGCATGCCGATCACACCCTGGCCACCGCGGCGATAGACCGGGAACTCACCGATCTCCGTGCGCTTGCCATAACCGTTCTTGCTCACGGTCAGCACCTGGCAGTCCTGACGCGGAATGATCAGGGAAATCATCTCCTGGCCCTCGGCCAGCTTGATGCCCCGCACACCCCGTGCCGTACGCCCCATGGGCCGGACATCGGCTTCACGGAAGCGCACCACCTTGCCGCTGCTGCTGAACAGCATCACTTCCTGCTCACCATCAGTCAGCGCAGTACCGATCAGGCGGTCATTTTCTTCGAGTTCGATCGCGCGCAGACCGACGCTGCGCGGTCGCGAGAAGTTCGTCAGTGGTGTCTTCTTGACCGTGCCATCGGCCGTGGCCATGACAACAAAATACCCTTCCGTGTATTCCTGGATGGGCAGCAGGCTGGTGATCCACTCGCCCTCTTCCAATGGCAGGATGTTGACGATGGGTTTGCCGCGCGAGGTGCGGGCGGCCAGCGGTATGTTGAACACCCGCAGCCAGTAGACCTTGCCCGCACTGCTGAAGCACAGCAGGGTATCGTGGCTGTTGGCCACCATCAGATGTTGCACGGCATCTTCGTCCTTGACCGTGGCAGCCGCCTTGCCGGTGCCTCCGCGACGCTGGGCCCGGTAGTCGGACAAGGGCTGGGACTTGGCATAACCACCACGCGAGATGGTGACCACCCGTTCTTCCATGGTGATCAGGTCTTCCATGTTCAGGTCAAGCTGGGAACCAACAATCTCGGTACGCCGCTCATCCCCGTAATTATCACGGACCTGCTGCAGCTCATCACGGATGACCTGGAACAGACGCTCCTCGCTGCCCAGGATGTCCAGGTAATCGGCAATCTGCAGCAGAAGTTCCTTGTAGTCATTGATCAGCTTTTCATGTTCCAGCCCGGTAAGACGGTGCAGACGCAGATCCAGGATCGCCTGCGCCTGGGCCGGCGAGAGCCGGTAGTCACTGCCTTTCAGGCCGTACTGCTCGTCCAGGTCTTCCGGGCGACAGGCATCGGCGCCGGTCTCGCCCAGCATGGCCAGCACACTTTCCGATTTCCAGGAACGTGCCAGCAGTTTCTCTTTCGCCTCGGCAGAGGTCGGCGACGCCTTGATCAGCTCGATCACCGCATCGATGTTGGCCAGGGCCACGGCCAGGCCTTCCAGGATATGACCTTTCTCACGAGCCTTCTTCAACAGGTAAATGGTGCGTCGTGTCACCACTTCCCGGCGGTGCCGCAGGAAACACTCCAGAATTTCCTTCAGGTTCAGCAGGCGCGGCTGGCCATCGACCAGGGCCACCATATTGATGCCAAACACCGACTGCATCTGGGTCTGGGCATACAGATTGTTCAGTACCACCTCGCCCACTTCGCCGCGGCGCAGTTCAATGACAATGCGCAGGCCATCCTTGTCGGATTCATCACGCAGCTCGGAAATGCCCTCGAGCTTTTTCTCCTTGACCAGTTCGGCAATACGCTCGATCAGGCGCGCCTTGTTCAGCTGATAGGGAATCTCGGTGACAATGATGGTCTGCCGGCCGGTCTTGGGATCTTCCTCGATATCGGCACGGGAGCGCAGGTAGATGCGACCGCGCCCGGTGCGGTAGGCCTCGACGATCCCTGCCCGGCCATTGATGATGGCTGCGGTGGGAAAGTCCGGCCCGGTGATGTGCTCCATCAGCCCGTCGATGCTGATGTCCTGGTCATCCAGCAGCGCCACGCAACCATCAATCACCTGGCTCAGGTTATGCGGCGGGATATTGGTCGCCATGCCCACGGCGATCCCCGAGGATCCATTGACCAGCAGATTCGGAATCTGGGTCGGGAACACATCCGGGATGCTTTCGGTGCCGTCATAGTTGTCGGAAAAATTGACCGTTTCCTTGTCCAGATCGGCCATCAGGTCGTGGGCGATCTTGGCCATGCGGATCTCGGTATAACGCATGGCCGCAGCCGCATCACCGTCGATGGACCCGAAGTTACCCTGACCGTCAACCAGCGGATACCGCAGGGAGAAGTCCTGGGCCATGCGCACGATGGTGTCATAGACAGCCGAATCACCGTGTGGATGGTATTTACCGATCACATCACCGACCACACGCGCCGATTTCTTGTAAGGCTTGTTCCAGTCATTGTTGAGCACATTCATGGCAAAAAGCACACGCCGGTGGACGGGTTTGAGTCCGTCACGCACATCCGGCAGGGCCCTGCCCACGATGACACTCATGGCATAGGCCAGGTAGGATTCCCGCATCTCGCTTTCCAGCGATACGGGCATCACCTGCTTATTGGGTTCTGACGACGATTCTGACATAAAGACCAGGTCCTTAACGGGAGTCGGTCCGTCACGGCACCGACCGATCTATCCTTATCGAACCTCTGGAATAGCCCAGACGTTCCTTATTATAAAGCCGCTGATTTTAGCACAGAAATTGACGCCAAAGCACTGCAATATGGCGCCGGAACCGCGCTTGCGGGGGAAAGTCGCCACGCATCGCCACCCCACATCAAGGCGGGGAGGCATTTGTGGCCAGTTCCGTTATAATCGGCGCCGCAAGCATTCCATCCAATACAGCACAGACAGGTCCCTCATGAGCACTGAACAGCCCCGGGAAGACGTCGACAGCCTCATCCACGCCCGCTGGATCATACCGGTGAACGATGGCCCGGAGGTGCTTGAACATCACAGCCTTGCCATCCGCGACGGACGGATACTGGCCATCCTGCCCCGGGAAGACGCTGATATCCGCTTCCAGGCCAGACAGGAAACCAGGCTGGACGCCCACGCGCTGATTCC
>PWQG01000234.1 GCA_003556835.1 Gammaproteobacteria bacterium | reverse complement strand
GGGGGCAGCCTGGTGGACACCGGTTGCCAGAATGTCATCGAGCCCGCGGCCATGGGGCTGCCTGTACTGACCGGCCCCTCACAGTACAATTTCCAGACCATCTGCGAACAACTGGAAGATGCCGAAGCCCTCTATGTGGTTCGTGATGAGCAGCATCTGGCGCGCGAACTGCTAGCCCTGTTCGCTGATACTGAACGTGCCCTGCGGATGGGCGAAGCGGGCAGGGAAGCCATCAATTCCAATCGCGGCGCCCTGGAGCGTGTCTACGAGGCCGTGCATGAGCAATTGCCCGATCCGCAAGATCATCCATTGTGACTGTGACTGCTTTTACGCTTCGATAGAAATGCGTGATCAGCCGGCCCTGCGTGACCGCCCCATCGCTGTTGGTGGCGCCAGCGAACGACGCGGCGTGATCGCCACCTGCAATTACGCGGCAAGGCGCTTCGGTGTGCACTCGGCCATGCCCTCGGCCACGGCGCTGCGCCTGTGCCCGGATCTGATCATCGTCTCGCCTGACATGGACAAATACCGGGCCGTCTCCGCACAGATCCATGGCATTTTCCGCGACTACACCCAGCTGATTGAACCGCTGTCCCTGGATGAGGCCTTCCTCGATGTCAGCCAGGCCGATTGTCTGCACGGCAGTGCCACCCTGATGGCGCAGGAAATCCGGCAGCGGGTGCGGGAGGAGCTGGGCATCACCATTTCCGCCGGCATTGCACCGAACAAGTTTCTTGCCAAGATCGCCAGTGACTGGAATAAACCGGATGGGCAATTTGTCATTCTGCCGGATGAGGTGGACGATTTTGTCCGCAAACTGCCCGTGGAAAAGCTTTCCGGTGTGGGCAAGGTGACTGCGGCGCGACTGCACCAGTTGGGCCTGCGTGACTGTGGTGAGCTGAGAGCCTGCAGCGAAGTGTTTCTGCAGGCACGCTTTGGCAAATTCGGTCGGCGCCTGTATCGCCTGTGCCGTGGGATTGATGAGCGCGAGGTGCGGGTGGAGCGTATCCGTAAATCCCTGAGTGTGGAAAGCACCTTTCCACGCGATCTGCCGGATCTGGAAGCCTGCCTGGGCGTATTGCCGGAATTGCATGAAAAGATGTTGCGGCGCTTGGGCGCCATCGAATCCCGCTATCGGGTGACCAAGGCCTTCGTCAAACTCAAATTCCATGACTTCCGCCAGACCACGCTGGAACGATCCGGATATGGAAGTGAGTACTCACAATACCCGGAGTTGCTGGCCGAAGCCTGGGCCCGTCACTCACGGGCGGTGCGCTTGATCGGGGTGGGGGTCCGTCTCGAACCGCGATCCGAAGAGACCGGAACGGTACAGGAGGTGGTAACACAACTGGATCTTGGTATCTGAGCCCCGCATGGCCCACTAGTCACGCACGCGGATCAGCCCTTCCTGGGCCACGGACACGACCAGCTCACCGCTGCGGGTGTAGATGTTGCCGCGATTGAAGCCGCGCGCCTCGGAAGCGGAGGGGCTGTCCTGCACATAGAGTAGCCACTGGTCCATCCGGAAAGGACGATGGAACCACATGGCATGGTCCAGGCTCGCAATCTGCAGTTTCGGATCGAACATGCTCTGGGCGTGTGGGCGCAAACAAGTCTGCAGCAGGGTCATGTCCGAAGCATAGGCCAGCAGATGCGAGTGCAGGCGGTACTCTGCCGGCAGATCGGTTTCGAGACGGAACCAGACACTGCGCCGGGCGGGTTTCTTTTCCGGCTGGAACAGGTTCTCGGTTTCCGTATGCCGCAGGTCGATGGCAAAGGGCTTGGCGAACTTGTCCAGTAATTCGTCACTGACCGAGCCGCGGAATTTCTCCATCATCTGCTGGCGGCTCAGGCACTCTTCCGGTGGTGGCACCTCTGGCATGTCGTCCTGGTGCGAATAGCCGTCTTCCTCGATCTGGAAGGAGGCGGACATATTGAGGATGGCCCTGCCGTGCTGGATGGCCACCACACGCCGGGTGGTGAAGCTGCGTCCGTCACGGATCCGGTCGACCTGATAGATGATGGGGTGGTCGAGATCTCCGGGACGGAGAAAGTAGGCATGCAGGGAGTGCACCGCGCGGTCCTCGGGCACGGTCAGGCTGGCGCTCAGCAATGCCTGGGCCAGCACCTGGCCTCCGTAAACCCGCACCCAGCCCTCGTTCCTGTAGGCGCTGCGATACAGGTTCTCATCCAGCTTCTCCAGCTCCATGTGGGCAAACAGTTGTTCGAGGCGGTCATTGCGGTCTTCTGTCATGGCGGTTTCAATCATCCTTTGGCGTTGCTTCCAGGGTGCAGATTGTAGCAGCAAACGCGCCCTGGCGGATGCATTGTAGCGCTGGAGCCGGCTTTGGCTTTGCTTTACCGACTCAATACGGCGGCGTATGATGATCCGCAGTGATCCCTGAAATAACAAGAAAAGAGGATATCCCCATGCGCATCATGACCCTGTTGCTTCCGACCCTTCTGGCCAGCGCTGCTCTCACCCTGGCGCTGCGCAATTCCGACGCCAGTGCCGACATGCACGAGGCTTCTGTCATCGAGCGTTTCACCGGGCATTATGAGCTGGTCAGCTTCATCCAGTATCCGGAGAGTGGTGGTGAAGTGGATGCAAACTACGAAGGCCGTATCATGTTCGACGGCCATGGCAATATGTCAGCTCAGGGTATGCCTCGCGATCTGCCCGAGCGTGCCGCTCAGACCGATGAACTGGTGCGCGGGGGCTTTGCCTATTACGGCAATGTCAGTTTTGATCTGGACAACAATATCATCATCCATCACGTCCAGGGTTCACCGACCCGGGGCAGCTGGGTGGGCGAGGACAATATCCGTCACTTTGAGTTCACCGACGATTATCTGAAACTGTCCATCAAAGATGAAAATGGTCGCACCACCGGCACCCTGACCTGGCGCAAGCTCGATCACCGAGTGGATTGATCTGCATCAATCTTTGCGGAAACACTGGTGGCGGATGATGTATCTGGCGCCAGTGCATTCAGTGGTTACGCTATCATGCGGCGGCTGTCTTCAGTTGCAGTTGAGTTTCGCCCCGGAACTGCCGTAGTAAGGGCTTCATTTGATCGATTTCCCATTCCCCGGATTGGCTATCCATCCCGCGTATCAACGCCAGTTCAGCCGCTTGCGCTGGTTGGTGCTTGCCGTTCTGCTGGTGACGGTACTGGCCTGGCTCCTGCCCCTGGCGCATTGGCGTGTGCCGTTTCCCGTTTTCTTGCCGCTGCATGCCCTGGTCGAGATTGTTGCGGTCGTGCTCGCCTTCATGATCTTTGCCGTGGGCTGGAGTGCCTGGCGCCGCGATGGCCGCTGTGATGCCCTGATTCTCGCCTTGAGTTTTCTCGGCGTGGGTCTGCTCGACATTTCCCATCTGCTGACTTTCGAAGGCATGATGCCGGCTGCCGGTATTGATGGTGTCCAGGTGACCCTGCAGTACTGGCTGGCAGCCCGTTTACTGGGTGGGCTCGGACTTCTGGCGATGCTGCTGGCGCCGCGACGGCGCAACGGCTCCCTTTTGTTACCAGCTGCAATGGGCCTCTCGGTGTTGTTGTATGTGCTGCTGGTTCACTGGCTGGTGCTATTGGCCGACTTCCTGCCGCCGGCCTTTGATGCCGGGGAGGGGCTGACGTTCTACAAACGCGCCTTCGAGTGGGTACTGGCTGGAGTACATCTGCTGGTGGCCGTGCTCCTGACGTTTCGACTGCGCGAGGAGCAGGCCTTCAACGTGCCCGCACTCTGGGCGGCCGCATTGATTCTGGCCATCACCGGAGCCCTGTTCGCAGTCTATCAGTCCCTGAATGATCTTTATGTTCTGTTGGGCCATGGCTTCAAGGTGATGGCCTTTGTGCTGTTGTATCGGGCCCTGTTTGTGGAGACCGTCGAGGTGCCCTATCGGCGGGCGAAGGAATCGGAGCGGACCCTGGAAAAGTTGCTGGCGGAACAGCGTCTGGCCAGTGTCGCTTTCGATACCCAGGTGGCGATCATGGTCACGGATGCGGATCAGCGGATCTTGAGGGTGAATCGTACCTTCAGTGAGATCACCGGTTATTCGCCCGAGGAGGTGATCGGAGAGAATCCGCGGATTCTCAGCTCGGGTCTGCAGAGCAAGAGCTTTTACCGCGAGATGTGGGCCATATTGTCGCGCGAGGGACGCTGGGAAGGTGAGATCTGGAACCGGCGCAAGAATGGCAAGAGCTATCCCGAACACCTGGTGATCAGCGAAGTGAAAAACGATGCAGGTCAGGTGGAATATTATGTCGCCAACTTCAGTGACCTGACCAGTGCCAAGCAGGCCGAGGAGCGGATTCATTCCCTTGCCTATTTTGACCCCCTCACCCGACTCGCCAACCGTCGCCTGCTGGTTGATCATATCCGCAAGGCGCGGTCAGAACACCGGGATACCCATCGTCACTGGGCGCTGTTGTTCATTGACCTGGATGATTTCAAATCCCTGAATGATGCCCGTGGACACACCATGGGTGATGTATTGTTGCAGCGCGCTGCCGAACGCCTGACGACCAGCACGCGTGAAGAGGATATCGTTGCGCGCCCGGGTGGCGATGAGTTTGCTGTCTTGCTGACCGGCCTGAGTGCAGTTCGGGAGCGTGCGGCCGAAGCGGTGCAGGACGTCGCCGCCAAGCTTCTGGAGCAATTGCAAAAGCCTTACTATTTTAATCAAGGTACGCACTATGTCGGTGCCAGTATCGGCATTGCGCTGTATGGCAGCGAAAAATCCGATGCCGATGAGCTGTTGGGGCGCGCCGAACTGGCCATGTATCAGGCCAAGAGTACCGGTGGTGGTGACTGGTGTTTCTTTGATCCGGAAATGCAGCAGCAGGCCCAGCAACGCAGTCGGTTGACCGAGGAACTGCGCGAGGCACTGGAAAGGGACCAGCTCGAGTTGTATTACCAGCCCAAAGTCGACATCAATGCACAGGTGGTCGGTTTTGAAGGCTTGTTGCGCTGGCATCATCCCGTCCGGGGCCTGGTTCCGCCGGGCGATTTCATACCTCTGGCCGAGCAGTCGGGCCTGATACTGCCACTGGGTCGCTGGGTCATCGAACGGGCCTGTCGTCAACTTCGGGAGTGGGCCACGGATGAGGGCCGACGGCATTGGACCATTGCCGTCAATATCAGTGAGCGCCAGCTATCCCATATAGGTTTCCCGGCCGAGGTCAAGCAGATCCTGCATGAGCACGGTATCTGCCCACCCGGCGTCGAGCCCGATCCGGACTTCCCCGTGGCCAGTGGCAGACTTGAGTTCGAAGTGACGGAAAGCATGCTGTTGGAGGATCTGCAGGGCACGGTCGCCACCATAAATGAGCTGAGCGCGCTGGGTATCAACTTTGCCATGGATGACTTCGGCACCGGGTACTCGTCGCTCAGTTACCTGAAGATGTTACCCTTGCAGACGGTCAAGGTAGACCGCTCCTTTGTCCGGGATATGCTGGAGGATCGAGGTGATGCTGCAATCGTTGAAATGGTGATTGCACTGGCCAAAACCCTGGACTTCGACGTGGTGGCCGAAGGGGTTGAGGAGCTGGCGCAACATCGGGCCCTGGTCGACCTCGGCTGCGACCTCATGCAGGGGTATTATTATGGCAGGCCAGTGCCAGGCAGCGAGATCGAGGTGCAGCTGCAGCAGTTGCCAAAATTGATATGAGCTGGCTGCAGCATTCACCCGCTCAGGGGATCAACGTATGTCCGAAGAATCGAAAAAAAACTATCTTTCCGTGACCCGCCTGGGGATTGATACCCATCAGGAACCGGTGGTCTACATGCGTGAAGATTGCCATGTCTGCCGTGCCGAAGGTTTCAATGCCCAGGGGCGCGTCCTGGTGATCGTGGGCAAGCGCAGCGTCATCTGCAGCCTGGATATTGTCACTGGAGAGTTCCTCAGTCACGCCAGGGCCGGGCTCAGTGAAGCCGCCTGGCGCCTGTTGCGTCCGAAGGAAGGCGATCGCGCGACATTCCGTCATGCGCCTCCGGTGGATTCCATGGGTTTTGTACGTGGCAAGCTCTATGGGCGCCCGCTGGACGAGGAGGCCGCGCGGGAAATCATCAGCGATATCGGTCAGGGGCGTTATTCGGATATCCAGCTTTCCGCTTATGTGGCTGCCTGTGCTTCGGACCGGCTTTCCCTGGATGAAACCGTGGCCATCACCCGGGCCATGGTTGATACGGGAAAGCGCTTCGATTGGGGCGAGGGCCAGCAAGTGCTGGACAAACATTGTGTCGGTGGCCTGCCGGGCAATCGCACCACCCCGATCGTGGTGGCGATTGTTGCAGCCAATGGGTTGATGATGCCCAAGACTTCCTCCCGGGCCATCACCTCTCCTGCCGGTACCGCGGACACCATGGAAACCCTGACCCGGGTGCGTCTTGGTTATGACGCCATGCAGAAGATTGTGCATCAGGAAGGCGCCTGTCTGGCCTGGGGCGGATCCGTATCACTGAGTCCGACCGATGACATCATCATTCGTGTGGAGCGGGCCCTGGATCTGGACAGTGAAGGCCAGCTGGTGGCTTCGGTCATTTCCAAGAAGGTGGCGGCCGGCTCCACCCATGTGCTCATCGACATACCGGTGGGTCCTACCGCCAAGGTGCGCAGTGCAAAGTTGGCGCGTCGGCTTTCCGATCAGTTGGTGAAAACCGGCAAGGCCCTGGGGCTGGAAGTGCGTTGTCTGCTCAGCGATGGCAGTCAACCGGTTGGTGTTGGCATTGGCCCGGCACTGGAAGCACGCGATGTGCTGGCCGTTCTGCAGAATGCGCGCACCGCGCCGCCGGACCTGCGCAAACGCGCCCTCACCCTGGCGGCTGCATTGCTGGAAATGGGGGGCGTTGCTGAATCTCGCCAGGGCCTGGCACTGGCTCGGGAGACACTCGACAGTGGTCGGGCATGGGAGAAATTCCAGGCCATCTGTGCTGCCCAGGGTGGACTGAAAAAGCCCCCGCAATCCCGCTACCGCAAGGAGATCCGTGCTGATCGGGAGGGTGTGGTGGCCATGATGAACAATCGCATCATTTCCCGCCTGGCCAGCCTTGCGGGAGCACCCAATGCCCCCGCGGCCGGCCTGCAGATGCATGTGTCACTGGGTGACCTGGTGGAAAACGGCAGCCTGCTCATGACCCTGCATGCCCAAGCGGAAGGTGAGTTGGAATATGCCTGGGATTTCTATCAGTCCCATCCGGAAATCCTGCATATCGAGGAGGAAGTGGTATGAGCCGCTTGCTGTATACCCTGTCGGCGGAGGACGGCCTGTCCCGGGACCTGCTGGCTGCCACCGACTACCAGGCCGGACGGATGGAATTGCGCAATTTCCCGGACGGGGAGAGTTATGTGCGGATCCTGGACGATGTGAAGGGCCGCGACGTGGCCATACTCTGCCAGTTGCACCGGCCGGACACCAAGGTGTTGCCCCTGCTGTTGCTGGCGGACACCCTGCATGACCTGGGGGCGAGCAAGGTGGGATTGATAGCGCCCTATCTTTCCTACATGCGTCAGGACAAACGCTTTCGTGAAGGTGAGGGCGTCAGCTCGCACTATTTTGCGCGCCTGATCAGTCAGCACCTGGATTGGCTGATCGCCGTGGATCCGCATCTGCACCGTATTCATGCCCTGGATGAGGTCTATACCGTGCCTGCCGTGGCGCTGACCGCCGTCGAGCCGATTGCGCACTGGTTACGCGAACATGTGGAGAAGCCGTTGGTGATCGGACCCGACAGTGAGTCCGAGCAATGGGCCGCCCGTGTCGGAGAGGCTGCCGGATGTCCCTGGGAAGTGTTGAGCAAGCAGCGTTTCGGGGATCGTGATGTGCGTGTATCCGTGCCCCATGTGGATCAGTATCGTGATCATACCCCGGTACTGGTGGATGACATCATCAGCACCGGGAAGACCATGCTGCAGGCAGCGTCTCACCTGCACGAGGCCGGCCTGCAGGGCACCATATGCATCGGCGTGCACGGTATTTTTGCCGACGGTGCCCTCGAAGAGATGCGCGCCGCCGGCGTGCGGGTGGTCACCAGTAACAGCATCCCCGATGATAGCAACGAGATTGACCTGGCCCCTCTCATTGCTCGAGAGTTGGCTAGTGGGCCATGCCTAGAATGTGATTGATTGACCCGGCTCGGGGATGGTGCTCTTGATCTGCCGGTCAAGCCAGAGCTTTTCCGACAGGGCCTGCAGGGCATTCTCCTCACCATGGATCAGATACAGATCCGGGCGTCCGCCAAAGTTAGCCGCCCAATCCACCAGGGCGTCCTGCCCGGCATGGGCCGAAAAGCCGCCCAGGGTCTCAATGCGGGCCCGCACCTTGATGTCACTGCCAAAAAGTTTTACCGAATCGGCGCCGTCGACGAGGATACGTCCCAATGTGCCGCGGGCCTGAAAGCCGATAAAAAGCAGGGCCGTGTTCTCACGCCAGAGACGGTGCTTGAGATGATGGCGGATACGGCCACCGGTGCACATGCCACTGCCGGCGATGATGATGGCTCCCTGTTCGATGGAATTCAGGGCAATGGAATCCTCGGGTGTGTTGCACAGCTTGAGGTTGGGCAGGAATTCGCGCAGCGATTCACGCCCCGTATCGGTCAGGCGCAGCACATCCTCGTCGTCCATGATATGCAACCAGCGATCGTATACTTTGGTCACCTCAATGGCCATGGGACTGTCCAGATAGACCTGCCAGTCATCCAGCCGGCCCTCGGCATGCAGGCAACCGAGCTGAAAAATCAGTTCCTGGGCCCGGCCGATTGCAAAGGAGGGAATCAGGATGTTGCCTCCCCGGGACCAGGTGTCGGCCAGCACCTGTTCAAACTCACGCAGTGTCTCCTGCATGTCCCGGTGATTGCGATCGCCATAGGTGCCTTCCATGAGCAGGATGTCGGCCCGCTCGGGCGTGGCCGGATCATTAATCAGGGGGGACTCACGGTTGCCCAG
>PWQG01000344.1 GCA_003556835.1 Gammaproteobacteria bacterium | reverse complement strand
CCCATCCACGGCAAATCTCACATCCGGTCGAGCCGGCTCCGTATCAGGCAGCTGCGCCGTTGGATCCAGTTCCAGGATTCTTCGGCGCGCCGCTTCGTCCACCAGTTCCATACCGGCACGAATACCGGGCGCAGCAAAGGTACTGGCCGAATCCGCTTCCAATTCCTCCAGCGCACGCTGCATATCCGCGAGCGTACGATCGCGCTCGGCTTCCACTTCCTCGACAGTCGAGAATTGCTCGAAAGTGGACCCATCGCCGTTCATGCCAATATTTGCCATGCGCTGCGGTACTGCAATAAATTGCAGGACCAGAAAGGTAATCACGCTGAGCACGAAGAACAGGCGAAACGGCAGCACATAGCGCATCCGACGCCCCGCGATGAAATCGGCAGTGACCCGCCCCGGCAGGACGTACAGTAGCCAGACGGTCCGCCAGATCCGGTTGTCATACTCAAACAGGGTATCGAGCACATCACCAATGATCGAGGTGAAATGCCGGACCATGCCTTTCACCGGTTGCCCACAATGATGACACCACCGCCCTTTGAGCGCCGTGCCACAGTTCAGGCAATGGTCATTATCAGTTTTTATGCCATCCATTCCATGAATACCGGATAGGCGATAGTTTGCATTGACAGCATTATGTCCGTGTCGCCGGACAAAAACCAGCTCATGTTATGATACAGACCTCGAAGCTCACTGCCCCGTCATAACAAGAGAAACAAGGACAATATGCCCAGATTCCCCTTCGCTGATCGAGTCCGGTTTTTCCTCGAACGACAGTTCATCAAAGGTGCCGGTCATCAACTGCTCTTTGTGGCGGCGGTTATCGGACTTGTCTCGGCGCTGGGCGGTGCCCTGTTGCTGTTCACCGAGGAGGACGGATTCCCCGACTCGATATGGTGGGCCTTCCTGCGCCTGACCGACCCGGGCTACCTGGGAGATGATGAAGGGACCTGGCGCCGCACCGTCTCCACCTGGCTGACCGTAAGTGGCTATGTCCTGTTCATGGGTACCCTGGTGGCGATCCTCACCCGCTGGTTGATCGACATGATGCACCGGCTGGAATTGGGGCTGACACCGGTTTCCCTGCGCAATCACGTCGTCGTGCTGGGCTGGAACAGCCGCTCAGTACCCCTGCTCCAGGAACTGCTCGGCTCCGGCAAGCGTCTGTCGAGATTCCTGGAACGCCACAACACCCGTGGCCTTAAGCTGGTCGTGCTGGCCGAGGATGTCTCGGCGCAACGGATGCATGAATTCCGTCAGCAGAGCCACCTGGGCCGGGCGGCGGAGCGGATCATTTTCCGCAGCGGCACCGCCCTGCAACCGGAGGCGCTGCAGCGCGCGGCCTGCCTGCATGCCTCGGCGGTGATCATCCCGGCCGACACACACAATCAGCCCACACCGATCTCTTCGGATATGGAAACCATCAAAGCGTTGCTGTCGTTGTCCGCCGAGGCACGGGCACTGCAGTCTAAACCACCTTTTGTCGTGGCAGAACTCTCCGACAGCCGGCGCATCCCGGCAGCAAGAAGAGCCTATGCTGGTAACCTGGAAGTACTGGCCGGTGACCGCAGCATCAGTCGACTGCTGGCGCAGAACCTGATGCACCCCGGTATGACGGAACTCTACACCGAGCTGCTGTCGGCACCGGACGGCAATGAGTTTTTCATTCATCCGGTCAGCGAATATGAGGCCGACACACTGGCCGAAGCCGCCCGCAAATGTCCTCATGCCATACTCTGCGGCCTGCTGCGAACGCATGACGGGCAATGGCGGGCACAACTGAATGTCGCCTCGGACACCCGCATCGAACCCGGCGATCTGTTGGTGTTCCTCTCCTCCGGCTTTGACAATAGCCTGCCGGTGCGCAGTCGGAAGGAATATCTGGATATCTGCAATCGCCCGGAGCGAATCATACCCATCAACAACGAGAACCCGACCCGGATGAAAGTGCTCCTGCTGGGCTGGAATCGACGTGTTCCGGGATTGATCCGGGAACTGGGAACGTATCAGAGCTGTCACTTTGATGTCTGCATCGTTTCCTCGCTGGCGGCCCAGGGGCGTCGACGGGAAATCGAGGCCTACGGTACACCACCGGATTCTGTGCACTGCGAGCAGATAGAAGCGGACTTTCTTCAGGAGTCCGAGCTACAGGATCTGCAGCCGGAACGTTTCGACAGCGTCATCTTCTCGTCCAATGACCGCCTTGGCTCACGGGAAGAAGCCGATGCCAGGGCCCTGCTGGGCAGCCTCCTGCTTGAAGATGTCCTGGAAAACCAAATGTCACGCCCTCAGCTGTTGCTGGAACTCAGTGATCCGTCCAACGCACTGCTGCTGGCCAGGGGCAACCATGAAACCCTGATCAGCTCACGCATTCTCAGCCATATGCTGGCGCAGATCGCTCTGCGACGTGAACTGCTGGCGGTCTATGAGGAGTTGTTCACGGTTGGAGGCGCGGAAATCGTATTCCACGATCCCGAACCATACGGCTTGTCCCCGGATAGTGATTTTGGGAGTTTTGAACAGAAGGCAGCCGCTGCCGGGGAGACAGCACTGGGTGTCATACGGCAGCAGCCAGCACCGGGGGGCGGACGACTGCAGCTGAACCCGCCACGCAGTCGCGCCCTGAACCTGCAGACTGGTGACCGCGTTGTGGTCTTGATCACATTGGGATCTGCCTATCACGCAAAGCCCGATACACCGACCCCGATGTAAGCGGCATAACACAGCAAGAGCAGCAGGCCTTCCAGGCGGCTGATGCGACGACCCGTATACAGGAAGAAGAGCAACAACAGGGAGGAGGACAGCAGCACCCACTGGTCAAAGGCAAGAATCCGTGCATGGATCGGCAGAGGCTGCAGCAGGGCTGAAACACCAAGGATTCCCAGCAGGTTGAACAGGTTACTGCCCAGTATATTACCAACGGCCACATCCATCTGACGCCGCAAGGCGGCCACCACAGAGATCGTCAGCTCGGGCAGCGAGGTGCCCACCGCAACAAGGGTGAGGCCGATGACCGCCTCGGATACACCGAGCGAGGTCGCAATTCCAGTCGCGCCATACAACAGGACTCGGGACCCCCCGATCAGCAGCAGAAGACCTGCCACCACTTTGAACAGCGTGCTTGACCCTGATTCCACAAGCTCCATTGCAGGCACGGAAGAGGTGACCTGGCGTCTCGGATTCCGACGCTCGGTCCACCACGCCAATAGCAGATACAATGTGAATGCCGTGAGGAGAATGACGGCATCCAGACGGCCCAGGGCGCTGCCCCCGACCAACAGTACAAACAGTAGGCTGGCCCCCAACACAAGCACACCATCACGTTTCAATGCCAGTGGCGAAACCATCAAAGGAGTGATGAGCGCGCAGATCCCAAGTATCAGCAGGCTGTTGCCGATATTGCTACCCACGACATTGCCCACGGCGATATCCGGATTGCCAGCCAGCGCCGCATCAACCGACACCACCAGTTCAGGGGTAGACGTACCAAAACCGACCACGAACAGCCCGGTAAGTAAAGGTGACACACGGAACCAATGCGCCGCAGAAACAGCACCACGCACCAGCAATTCACCTCCGGCAAATAACAGCAGCACGCCGCCCAGCATCGCGAAAACGTATTCGAACCCGACCATCTACACCTCTGTCAAGATATATCAGTTCCCTAATGCCCCGCCTTGCTGTACACTTCGCGCCCTGCTTCGGGGTGAGCCCGAAACGGAATGTCTCACCATAACACAGGGATTGTCAGCGCATGCCGCTCGCCACGCCACCGTAAGACACCCCCCCACCGCGACAAGACAGCACCCGAAACCCCGAACATCCTGCCCGACACAGGTTCTGGCAGCGGGGTTGATCATTGCCTGAATCACGCCACAAAGAGTCATCCTGATCCATGTTGCAAGCCCTGAAACGGAGCTGGTTCTCCAACGTCCGCGGCGATATTCTCGCCGGTATTGTCGTCGCCCTGGCACTCATTCCCGAAGCCGTGGCCTTTTCCATCATTGCAGGAGTCGATCCGCAGGTCGGCCTTTACGCTTCTTTCTGTATTGCTGTCATCACCGCTTTTGTCGGCGGACGACCCGGCATGATATCAGCCGCCACTGGCGCCATGGCCCTGGTCATGGTGACCCTGGTGCGCGACCATGGTCTTGAATACCTGCTGGCGGCCACCCTGCTTACCGGCCTGCTGCAGATCATCGCTGGCGTGTTCCGCCTGGACCAGTTGATGCGCTTCGTTTCTCGTTCGGTGGTGACCGGCTTCGTCAACGCCCTGGCCATCCTGATCTTCATGGCACAATTACCGGAATTGACGGGAGACAACGCCAGCCTTTCGGTATACGCAATACTGGGCGGCGGTCTGCTGATCATCTATGGGCTTCCCCGCATCACCAATGCTATCCCTTCACCCCTGGTGGCCATCGTTGTCTGCACCGCCGCCGCATTGTACTTCGGTATCGATGTGCGCACGGTTGGTGATATGGGAGAACTGCCCGATACCCTGCCGATTTTCCTCTGGCCGGATGTCCCGCTGAACCTGGAAACCCTGACCATCATATTGCCCTACGCCCTGACACTGGCAGTGATCGGTCTGCTCGAATCCATGATGACCGCCACCATTGTTGATGACCTGACCGACAAACCCAGTAACCGCAACCGCGAGTGCGTCGGCCAGGGTGTGGCCAACATCGGCTCCGGCCTGTTCGGTGGCATGGCCGGCTGCGCCATGATCGGCCAGTCCATCATCAACATCAAATCCGGCGGCCGCACCCGCCTGTCCTCGTTCACGGCCGGGGTGGTACTCATCGTCATGGCCGTATATATCGGCGACTGGGTGGCACAGATCCCCATGGCTGCCCTGGCTGCCGTCATGATCATGGTCGCCATCGGCACCTTCAGCTGGTCATCGATCAGCAACCTGCGCCATCACCCGAAGAGCTCCAGTATTGTCATGCTAGGCACGGTGTCGGTGGTGGTGTTCACCCACAACCTGGCCCTGGGGGTATTGCTCGGCGTCCTGCTCAGTGCCCTGTTCTTCGCCCGCAAGATCGGGGAGATCATGTACATCCGCTCCACTCTGTCCGAGGATGGGCAGCATCGCAGCTACCAGGTGGTCGGCCAGGTCTTCTTCACCTCTGCGGAACAGTTCATCGCCGGATTCGATTTCGGCGAGGCCATCGACCGGGTTACCATCGACCTGAGCCGGGCCCATTTCTGGGACATCACCGCCATCAGTTCGCTGGACAAGGTGATCCTGAAGTTCCGCCGCGATGGTGCAGAAGTCGAGCTGATCGGTCTCAACGAGGCCAGTGCCACGCTGGTGGATCGTTTCGGTGTGCATGACAAACCCGATGCCGTCGAACGACTGATGGGACATTGATTCCGGTATAACAAGGAAAACCGCATGACCGAGAGCAAAAACGACACGGTAATCGCCTGCATCGACGACTCAGGCTACGGCGAGGCTGTCTGTGATTATGCGGCATGGTCCGCGAAGCGCCTCGATGCCCCATTGAGCCTGCTGCATGTCATCGACAAGCCCGACCGCAGTGAATCACAGAACCTCAGTGGGAGCATCAGTTTCGATGCCCGCGAATCCCTGTTGCAGGAGTTGAGCGAGCTTGACGAGCAACGGGCACGCATCGCCATGGAGCAGGGGAAACACGTCCTGCAGGCCGCCCGGGAACGGATCGAGGCGAGCGGTATCGGCCAGGTGGATACCCGCCAGCGCCACGGAGACCTGATCGACACCCTGACTGCGCTCGAGCCGGACATCCGCATGCTGGTGATGGGCAAACGCGGCGCGGACACCGAATCAGCGCACGGACATATCGGCAGCCACCTTGAGTCGGTCATACGGACGCTGCAGAAACCGATCCTCATTGCCCAGCAGTCCTTCACCCCGCCCGAGCGGTTCATGATCGCCTACGATGGCAGCCCGACCGCCCGCAAAGCTGTGGAAATGGTCGCAGCCAGCCCGCTGCTCAAGGGTGTGGCCTGTCATCTGGTGATGATCGGTGAGACGGAAAAAAACCGGGCTGCCATGGATGAGGCCAGCAAGCTCCTCACGGACGCCGGCTTTGATGTGACACCCGCCCTGTTGACGGGAAACACCGAAACCGCATTGCTGGAGTATCAGACGGAACAGGGAATCGATCTGCTGGTGATGGGCGCCTACGGACACTCCCGTATCCGCCACATGATTGTCGGCAGCACAACCACCGCCATCCTGCGCCGGACCCGCGTGCCCCTGATGATTCTGCGCTAGACCGCCGCGCGAAAACACGAGTCCGATTCGCTGCTATGAGGGCAGGATCGATTCCGACCAGAGCGCGAGGTGCTTGCGTTGCATCACCATGACGATTCAGAACAGTTCGATATCCGACTCAGTCACCGGGGCATTACGGGCAAGTCGTCCACTTTCAACCAGTTCACGATAGCCTTGCACCTGGTTACGACCATGCTTTTTCGCGTAGTACAGGGCATTATCCGCTTCCCCAATGACGTCAGCAGGCGATTGTTGACCGGCCACTTCTACGAAACCGGCACTGATGGTCACGGTGCCGATCTGCGGAAAATTGTGCGCTTCGATAGTCAACCGCAACCTCTCCAGGCCAGCGCGAATGGATGCCTCATCGGGAGCGTCCAGCAATAGAACAAACTCCTCACCTCCATAGCGGAATACGAGATCAGAATCACGCATCACCCCGGATTCCATCAGCCGGGCAATCAGGATGATGACCTCATCCCCATAAAGATGACCAAAATTGTCATTGATCGCTTTGAAGCTGTCTATGTCAACCAGGGCGAGCCAGTGTTTGACCTGAAGTGGACGACGTCTGGAGTCATCCGCCGCCGCATTTTGTGGAATGCTTCCACCACGTACCAACAGTCGTGTGACTTCATCATTCAAGGTCTCCCGATTGAACAACCCCGTCAACTTATCTCGCTGCGATTTATCAATCAGTGCCAGGTAGTTTGCATAAACCCGCAGAATGCCATACACGAGGCGCTGGTCATTGCCGCCTGGCGGAACTTCCCGTTGGTGAACCAGGACCGCAAAAATGTCACCACGCGTATCATAGGCAGGATAAATGGCGGTCATTCCTTCCCCGCCAGCATTCCACATCAGTTCGATATCCGAATTGCCCACCGCGCGGGCGACGGCCTGCTCCAGCTCATTGCAATCCGCCCCCTGCTGATCCGCCTCTTCCGACATTCCGATTACGTCATTGACACAGAATGAGAGCAGATTCAGCTCCAGGCGATTCTCCCGCTTGCGCGCCGCAAACAGCCGCAGGTTTTCACCGGGAAAGAGTTCATTGAGCGTTTTCATCAGGCTCTTTTCCAGCACATGTCGATCCTGATAACGGGTTATCTCGGCCAGGTTATCGACTATACGGACACTGTTATACATCAGTCTTTGCCCTCAACGCACCGTAAGTGGTTGTGCCTCTGCAATTCTTGCCTTCCACTGCGCCGGACCACTCTGATGCACCGAAGTACCATTGACGTCCACGGCTACCGTGACCGGCATATCTTCCACTTCGAACTCATGGATGGCTTCCATGCCCAGCTCCTCGAAGGCCACGATTTTGGCGCTGCGGATGGCCTTGGAGACCAGGTAGGCTGCTCCACCAACTGCCATCAGGTAGACCGCCTTGTGTTTGCGGATGGCCTCGATCGCCACCGGACCCCGCTCGGCCTTGCCGATCATGCCGAGCAGACCGGTCTGCGCCAGCATCTGCTCGGTGAACTTGTCCATACGTGTGGCCGTAGTCGGGCCGGCTGGTCCAATGACCTCGTCACGTACCGGATCGACCGGACCGACGTAGTAGATGAAACGCCCCTTCAGGTCCACGCCTTCAGGCAGGGATTCCCCCCTGTTGAACATTTCCACCATCCGCTTGTGGGCAGCATCCCGGCCGGTCAGCATTTTGCCGGACAGCAGCAACGTTTCACCCGGCTGCCACTGGGCAACGTCCTCGGCCGTGACCGTATCCAGGTTCACGCGCCGGGCACGTGGACCGGCATCCCAGGTGATCTGCGGCCAGTCCTCCAGCCTGGGCGGCGCCAGGTGTGCCGGACCCTCACCTTTCAGGGTGAAGTGGGCATGGCGGGTGGCAGCGCAATTGGGAATCATGGCCACGGGCAGGGAAGCGGCGTGCGTCGGATAATCCTTGATCTTGATGTCCAGCACCGTGGTCAGGCCACCCAGGCCCTGGGCACCGATGCCAAGCGCATTGACCTTGTCCATGATCTCCAGGCGCAGTTCCTCGACCCGGTTCTGCGGACCGCGCTCACGCAGCTCGTGGATATCGATGGGGTCCATCAAGGACTCCTTGGCCAGCACCGCGGCTTTCTCCGCCGTACCACCGATGCCGATGCCCAGCATACCTGGCGGACACCAGCCGGCCCCCATGGTGGGAACCGTCTTCAATACCCAGTCGACGATGCTGTCACTGGGATTGAGCATGACCATCTTGGCCTTGTTCTCGGATCCACCACCCTTGGCCGCCACGGTCACTTCAACCTCATCGCCGGGCACGACCTCCATGTGAATCACCGCCGGGGTGTTGTCCTTGGTATTACGCCGCGCACCAGCCGGATCGTCCAGGATCGAGGCCCGCAGCACATTATCCGGATTCAGGTAGGCGCGTCGCACACCCTCATTGACCATATCGGCCACACTCAATTCACCCTCCCACTGCACCTTCATACCGATCTTCAGGAAGACCGTGACAATACCGGTGTCCTGGCAAATCGGTCGCTTACCCTCAGCGCAAAGCCGCGAATTGATCAGGATCTGCGCCATGGCATCCTTCGCCGCCTGCGACTCCTCACGCTCGTAGGCTTCGTTCACGGCATTGATGAAATCCAGAGGGTGGTAGTAGGAGATGTATTGCAGTGCATCAGCCACACTCTGAATCATGTCATCCTGTTTAATCACGGTCATTGGCGGGGGATCCTGTCAGGT
>PWQG01000104.1 GCA_003556835.1 Gammaproteobacteria bacterium | reverse complement strand
GTCCGTCAAGTACCGCGCGCTGGACGACCTGTACATAATCGCCGGACGGGCCGGACGCATCTCCTTCATATTCCCAGCTGGAGGCAATCAGCGTTCGCATCACTTCGTCGAGCGAAAGTTGTTGCGGGTCGCGGTGATGAAAGGAAGCCACGCGTGCTAGGCGTTGCCTGTGGAGGACGTTGTCTACCACTTCCTGGGCAAAGCTTCTTGCTATCGCCAGGGGATCAAGCGCGGCTCCGGCGGGGGAGTCTATCCATGGTTCCCGTTGGCCGAATCCGGCCGGTAGAGGTGGTATCAAGGCGATCACCCGTTCGGGAACAGCGAGTTCGTCAGGCGACAGTACATCAACTATACGAGCCAGTGCCTCACGCTGCAGGTCGGCGTCAATCACTCCGGTCGGTAACTGTCCGTCCCCCCTCAGGGCATAACGGTGCTGCATACCCCCGATATACTTCGTGATGCCTTGGACTGAGTAACGGTGGTGCAGATAGACATGCGCCAAGCGCTGATTGAGCCACGCCATGGGTTCATCAGGGCGAATGGCGTGCTCGTCAAAATGTTCAAGCAACAAGCTGCGCACTGCCATCGTTCGCTCCAGTGCGTCGAACATGGTCTGACCTTCCACCCACTGTGTCACTTCCGGGTAAGCGCCACTGAGTGCGGCATCAGCACCTGTCAGGAATACATGGTCATTGTCCAGCGCCTCCGCAACAATATCAGCCAGCCCTCTGGCTTCTGCTTCCGGTGTCGGATACCAGGTATAGGCATATCGAACTGCCAGTAGATCCGCGTAACCCATCGTCAGGCGGTAGGCCTCGGAGATATCAGGATTGCCATTCTCATCAAGAGTGATCAGAGGGAACGGGTAATCCATGACCGAGCTTCTATCCTGAGCCGCGGCGATGAAATTGTGCGCAAAGCCAAGCGTGTGTCCGACTTCATGCGCCACATGTTGCCGCCGACGATTCATGGCAAACTCCTCGGCCGACAGTTGGGGTGCAATTCCCAATGCCTCATAGGCCGGAAGAAGCCCTGCATAGATGTTGTAGTTGACCAGTGAGCGGTGTGAATCCATCCTGGGGACGGCACGCAGTATTTCTCCGCTGCGCGGGTCTCGCAGTCCGGGGCCCACTGAGGGCCCGGTACCTGTCCGGTGCACAATCTGCAACATGGAATAACGCGCATCCATGGGGTCGGCATCGTCGGGGAGCTCGCGCACCTGCACAGCATTTTGAAAACCGGCAGCCTCAAACGCGTCGTTCCACCACTCGATGCCATCAATGTAGGCGCTACGGTAAGGTTCCTGCAAAGCCCGGTCGAGGTGGAAAACAATGGGTGAAACCGGCTCTACAAGCTCGCCTCGCATATAAGCGTCGGGATCTGAAGGTTCAAGCCGCCATCGCACGACCCTGCGATCGCTGTAATCCGAATCAAAACCTTGCGAGTAATCAGACAGCACAGTGGCAAAACTGCCGATGCGCGGATCATAGCTGCGGGGCGCCAGTGGCTGTTCGGGTAGGGAAACAAAGGAATGGTGTTGTTCTATCGTGAAATGTTGCCCGTCCGGTGTAATGCGACTGATCGCAGGTTGCGGATTTTCAGCCGAGAACGTGACCATTGCCCGAACTTCCGTGTTCAACGGATAAGCGCTGGTCTGGCGTGGCAAAATCGCACTTCGCTCATTGTCCAGCCGAACGTCGCCCAGGCCGCGTGCCCGAATCGTCCCCCGTACGTTGGCCGCATCACTCAAAAACAGGGAGGAAGCGTCAATCAGGACTCGCTCGCCCTCGTCCTTGACGATCGGCAGAGAAGCAATCACGGAACGGGTGAATGATTCGTCAACCGCCTGTTGTTCGTCGGGATCTCCACTGCCAGCCACGAATCCTGTGTTGGGTTGAATCAGCATTACCCGCGGACCATGTCGTTGAAAATAAACGACCGACTGCCTTGCCGGTTGTCCTCTGTCCAACCCGGCCTGACCATCACCCATGCCTGTAGCCAGCATTACGCTGTAATAAAACTCCTTCTCCCATGAAGACACTTCCAGATAGACATTGCCGGATGCCGAATCATAATGAACCGGAATGAACCCGTCACTCGAACTCATGTCCTTCGTATAGTCCGATATGGAAGCAGCTGCCCAGTGACTGAAGAGGAATGTAAATATCAGCAGGCAGTATCTTGCGCTTCTGCTCAGGGACGAGTTCATGGTCTGCACGCTCCTTACTTTCCCGGCGTGATGCCGGGTTCAATTCAATACTACGTCGCCGATGCGTAGCGGTCCAGTGGCGGTCTCTGGCTGGACTCTCTATAAAGTAAAAGGACCTGGCGCTTCAGTAGATTCACGTTTTGGTGATCAATGTAGATTGATCAGGGAGGGTTGATCATAGCCTGTGAAATAATTCTCGGCAATCCGACGCAGCCGATCCAATACCGACTGCGTCGTAGATCCGGGCATCACTCGACCGTGACTACCGCCGGATCGAGCTCGTAGCTCCAGGGCAGGCCGATGGTGCGCCAGCCGCCAGAGTGCTGGATTGCGCCGTCGACTTCTTCGGTGTGGCCTTCAAAGCCATCGACCACGGACCAGGCGTTGGTGTAGCCGGCTTCGGCCAGCAGGTTCACGGCCTGTGCGGCGCGCGTGCCTGAACGGCACATCACTATCAACGGCTGGTCCTTGCTGATACCGGCAGCTTCGAGCTGTGCCGTCAGCGTGTCGGTAAACTCCGGGTTGCGGGACATACCGAAGGTGCCTCGTGCTTCATCAAAACGGCTGGTGTCCACGTTCATCAGTGGCACATGGAAGTCGGTGCCCGTGGCATAACCGGTGAACATCAACTCCTGTGGAGCGCGTACATCAATTAGCCGGGCCGAACCTTCCGCCTGTAGCTTTTCATGGGCCTCCTGGGCAGTGACATATAGGCCGAGTGTGGTTTCTCCAGCCTCATTGGCTGGTTGGGTTGAGGCGTGGGCGGCTCCCCAAAGCAGGGCGCTGCCCAGAATCAGGGTCTGCAGATTTCGTTTCAGCATGAGATGGTGCTCCTGTAGTTTACATTACGAATTTATATTATATATAAAAGTATAATGACGCAAGCGCTTCCGGTATGATCTTTCTACCGGGCACTTCCGGCTCAGTCAGCGGTCCGGGTGACGTTGAGACGGAAGCTGAGCAAGGATAGGATGCCGGCCAGGAGCATCATGACCAGCATGGGGTAGACAGTGCCATTGAATATCAGGGCGACAATCTGCGCCGCAGCGGCCGAAAACAGCCACTGTACAAAACCGGTCAGGCCGGAGGCGCTGCCTGCCATCTCCGGAAATTCATTGATGGCCGCCGCCTGGGCACTGGGCAGGGAAAGGCCGTTACCGAATGTGGTCAGGGTGATGGGCAGGAACAGGCTGATTGGATGCTGCTGTCCGAGCAGTTGCAGGGAGATGGCGATCAGAATGCCCGAGACACTGATCACGGAGCCGACGTCAATCATTCGATGTGAACCGATGCGTGGTAACAGATGGCGCGTCATGTAATTGCCCAGGATGAATCCGGCCGGGATCAGCATGTAGTAATAGCCATACTCGGTGGCGGGACGATCGAGCACGGTCACCATGATTTCCGGGGCGGCGGAAATGAAGCTGAAAAACATGACCGAGACGAAGGCCAGTGTCAGGGTATAGCCACGGAAAGCCCGCGAACGCAGGAGCAACAAAAAGCCCCTGAGCATGTCCAGGATACCGGTGAACATGACCGGTTCCTTCAGTGTTTCAGGCAGGCGTATACCGAGGGTCAGCAACAGGAACAGACTCATTCCGGCCACCAGGTAGAACACCGAGTGCCAGTCAAAACGAACCATCAGCTCGCCACCCACCGCCGGTGACAGCATGGGCATGACCACCATGACCATGACCAGTGTGGAAATCAGACGGGTTGAGGCCATGGCGTCATGGGTGTCGCGGATGATGGCGCGTGCCACCACCAGGCCGACGGAACCGCCGGCGGCCTGGATGACCCTGCCGGCAATCAGCAGTTCGATGCTCGGGGCCAGCACACAGAGCAGGGATCCGACCAGGGCGATCGCAATGCCACCGAGCAGGACCGGGCGACGGCCAAAACGGTCCGACAGCGGCCCGTAGAACAGCGTGGAAAAGGCGATGGAGAGCATGGAGAGGCTGAGGGTGAGCTGGGCCATGCCCGCGCCGACATTGAAGTGTTCCCGCAATACCGGAACGGCAGGCAGCAGGATCTGCATGGCCACGGGGCCGAGGGCCGAGGCGGCTGCCAGCAGCAGAATCATGCCGCGCGGCAGGTTCCGGATGGGACTGCTCATTGCGTTACGCTTTGCGGGTTTGCGGGAAGAAGTCGTGCTGAAGTGAACAGCGCCTGCATTGTACTCCTGCGCCGCCCGATGAACCAGCCGCATTTCCCGCGCAGATTGTACGAAAAGGTTTATGTTCGCTGGCTTTTGGGCGAAAATGGCGCCTTTGTAGCAGCAGATTCGCAAGGTGATGTGCCAGCCATGATCCTGATGATCGACAATTACGACTCCTTCACCTACAACATCGTGCAATACCTGGGTGAGCTGGGTGCCGACGTGGAGGTGCATCGCAATGACGAAATCGGGATTGATGCCATCCGCGAGCTGGCGCCAGAGAAGATTGTGATCTCTCCCGGGCCCTGTACACCCGATGAGGCCGGAATTTCCCTCGAAGTCATCCGGACCTTCGCCGGCTCGATCCCCCTGCTGGGCATCTGTCTCGGTCACCAGGCCATCGGGCAGGCCTTCGGTGGGCGTATCATCCGGGCCGGTACGGTGATGCATGGCAAGCTGTCAGCGATCCATCACAACAATGGCGGTGTGTTCCGGGAGCTGCCCAGTCCCTTCACGGCGACGCGCTACCATTCCCTGGTCATTGCCCGGGACAGCCTGCCGGACTGCCTGGAAGTGACGGCCTGGACCCAGGATGACGCTGGCGCCCTGGAGGAGATCATGGGCGTGCGCCACAAGCAGCTCAATGTGGAGGGTGTGCAATTCCACCCGGAATCCATTCTCAGTGAGCATGGTCATCGCCTGTTGCAGAACTTCCTGCAGGACTGATCAGATATTGACCAGATACTGAAAAAGAGAACATCAATCATGGATATCAAGACAGGCATCCGTCGCCTGGTACAGAACCAGGACCTGGATACCGACACGGTGGCAGCGCTGCTGCGCGACATCATGACCGGGCAGAACACCGACGCCCAGATCGCCGCTTTCCTGGTGGCCCTGCATATAAAAGGTGAAACCACCGAGGAACTGCTCGGTGCGGCCCGTACCATGCGCGAACTGGCCACGCCGGTGAAACTCGACTCGGTTGAGCACCTGGTGGATACCTGTGGTACCGGTGGTACCGGCGCCGATACCTTCAATATTTCCACCGCTTCGGCCATGGTCGCGGCCACGGCCGGTGCGCGTGTGGCCAAGCATGGTAATCGTGGTGCCACCAGCAAGAGTGGCAGTGCCGATGTGCTGGAAGCGGCCGGAGTCAACCTGGCCATCGGTCCCGAGGATGTGGCCCGCTGTATTGATGAGGTGGGTGTGGGCTTCATGTTTGCGCCCGGACACCACAGTGCCATGAAACATGTCATTGGTCCGCGACGCGAAATCGGCGTGCGCACCGTGTTCAATCTGCTGGGGCCGCTGACCAATCCTGCGGGCGCCCCCAACCAGCTGCTGGGGGTGTTTGATCATTACTGGATCGAGCCCATGTTGAAGGTGCTCAAGGCGCTGGGCAGTCGTCATGTGCTGCTGGTCAGTGCCGAGGATGGACTTGATGAAATCAGCATCGCTGCGACGACACGGGTGGGTGAGTTGAAGGATGGTGCCATCAGTCACTACAGCATCAAGCCGGAAGATTTCGGCTTGCAGCGTCAGGCCGATTACCGCATGTTGCAGATCGACTCACCCGAGGCCAGTCTGGAAATGCTCAAGCAGGCGTTGACTTATGAGCATCAGGCTGCCGGGGATATTGTCGCCCTCAATGCCGGTGCCGCGATCTACGCCGCCGGAGTGGCGGACGATCTGGCCGGTGGCGTGGAGCGCGCCATCGGTATTCTGCGCAGCGGAGAGGCAATGCAGACCCTGCAGCGTCTGGCCCGATTCACCGCCGATCTGAAATAAACAGGAGTCATCGTGACCAGCGAAACCATACTGGACAGCATTCTGGCCCAGAAGCATGTTGAGATCGAGCGCAACAGTGCCCGACGTCCCCTCTCCGCGCTGGAGGCGGAAATCGCTCATCGTACGGATTATCGGGGATTCGTCAGCCGTATCCGAGAGCGTGTCATGGCCCGGCAGCCGGCGGTGATCGCAGAGATCAAGAAGGCATCGCCGAGCAAGGGATTGATCCGTGCCGATTTTGATGCAGCCTGGCTCGCCAGGCAATATGCCTCGGCAGGTGCCAGCTGTCTTTCAGTGCTGACGGATCAGCAGTATTTCCAGGGCTGTACAGAGTACCTGCAGCAGGCGCGTGCCGCCTGTGACCTGCCGGTCCTGCGCAAGGATTTCATCATCGACGCCTACCAGGTAGCGGAAGCCGCTGCCATGGGCGCCGACTGCGTCCTGCTGATTGTTTCGGCCCTGACACCGGAGCAGTTGCAGAGCCTGGCGTCCACCGCGGCCCGCTATGGCATGGATGTGCTGGTGGAAGTACATGATGAGGAGGAGCTGCGTATTGCCCTGGATGCCGGTCTGGAGCTGATCGGCGTCAACAATCGCAACCTGCACACCTTCGAGACCAATCTGAACGTCACCCTGCGCCTGCTCGACCGCCTGCCGGTTGATCACCTCCTGGTTACCGAGAGCGGTATCCATACCCGTGAAGACGTGCAGCGCATGCTGGATCACGGTGTCTACGGCTTCCTGGTCGGCGAAAGCCTCATGCGGGCGGATGAGCCCGCTGAGCGGTTCCGGGAGCTGTTTGCCACAGGGAACCCTGCCTGATCCGGTAAATATTGCGCCACGACGGCCGATACCCTGTCTGATGGGGTTGTCCCGACTACGGGCAGCCCGGGATCTGATCCGGAATTCGGTCGATGCTGGACTACTCACTGCTCTGCGCGATGCTGTTGCTGCTGATGTTTGCTGCGCTGTTGCTGGCCCGATGGCTGGGAGCACGGCAGGAGCAGGCCGTGGTAAATCTGTATCGACTCAGTGCACTGGAAAAGCGTCAGGCCTCGATCGAGGGTGTCATCGATGCATTGCGTGACATGGGTGCCGACCGCAGCGTGCTGGATATCCTCTATGAAGCATTGCTCCGGGACCTGGGGCGCATCCGCGAGCTGGATCCGCGGCGCGAAGATCTCGATGAACTGATTCGCGAAGCCGAAGCCGGACGCAACCGCAAATCCAAGGCTCCGCCCCCGGACCAGGCCGCCGTCAATACCGAAGAAGAGCTGCACTCTGTGCGTCGTCATATGCAGAAAGCGATGCAGCTGCTGGCCCTCCTCAATCAGCATGGCGGGCTTGGTGCAAGGAAGTACGGCGAAGCCCGTGCCCGACTGCAGTCCCTGGCGATCAATATCGGCGTCAATTCTTATATGCTGATGGCCGAGAAGGCCCTGGAGAAACGTAATACCATGCGGGCCTTCAGCATGTACCGCAAGGCGGAGTCACTGTTGGAGTTTGCGCGATTGCGGGATGAGGATAAAAAGCAGCGGCTTGACCTCATAAAGGCCGAGAAGCAGCGCCTGATGGAGCAATACGAGGACGAGAAGGGGCTGCTGCTACTGGCCTCTGCGGATTGAACAGCGGCCCACTAGCGCGTGCCAAAGACCACAATGGTCTTGCCGTGGACCGAAATCAGCTCCTGCTCTTCCAGCGCTTTCAGCACCCGGCCGGCCATCTCCCGTGAGCAGTTGACCAGGCGCCCGAGTTCCTGACGCGTGATCTTTATCTGCATGCCGTCCGGGTGGGTCATGGAGTCGGGTTGCGCAGCCAGGTCGATCAGGGTCCGGGCAATGCGGCCGGTGACATCATAGAACGCCAGGTCGCCGACTTTCTGCGTGGTGTTGCGCAGGCGTCGAGCCATCTGCTGGCCGATGGTGAAAAGGATTTCCGGATGCTGGCGGGAGTACTGCCGGAAATCATCATAACTGATCTCGGCAATTTCGCAGGCGGTGCGGGCGCGTACCCAGGCGCTGCGATTGGTGGTTTTGTCGAACAGGCCCATTTCGCCAAAAAAATCACCGGGATTGAGATAGGCGATCACAACTTCCTTGCCTTCCTCATCTTCCAGAATGACCGATACGGAACCGTCGATAATATAGTACAGACTGTTGCAATCGTCCCCTTCATAGATGATGGTCCGTTGCCGAGGGTAACTGCGTCGCTCGCATTGGCTGAGGAAATTTTCCAGATCTTCGATGTGCGGGGTCAAGGCCACTGGCGCCATGATCATTTTTCTCCGGTTTGCGGTACAAGCATTTCCTTATTGCATTTTGTTGTTATTTCCGTCTTATCGGCTTGTCCGAGCTTCATTTTAGGGAAGCTGAGTGGCAGGGGCAAGTGGGTTCGTGCCGACAGGGGGCCCGATGTGCTAGCATTTCGAGGTTTTACGGGGCGTGTCCGGTGTGGGCTCGCATCCATACCCTGATGTTCCTGTTTGAGGAAGTACTATGAAAGCGACAGTCCGATGGCTGGATGATGCCATGTTTCTCGCCGAATCCGGAAGTGGTCACACGGTGGTCATGGACGGCCCTGAAGCCAATGGTGGGCGTAATATGGGTATCCGCCCCATGGAAATGATGTTGATTGGCGCCGGGGGCTGCTCTTCCTTCGATGTGGTGAGCATCCTCAAGAAATCTCGACAGGCGGTCACGGACTGCCGGGCTGAGCTGACGGCAGAGCGTGCCGATGCGGTGCCGGCGGTGTTCACCCGTATTCACATCCATTTCCGGGTCAGTGGCCGGGATCTCAGTGAAAAGCAGGTGGAACGGGCAGTGTCGCTGTCGGCGGAGAAATACTGCTCTGC
>PWQG01000126.1 GCA_003556835.1 Gammaproteobacteria bacterium | reverse complement strand
GTTTTGCCAATGCACAAGGTGACGATGGGCAAGGAGCGGGAGCTCTGCCGGAATTCACCATCTATCATCTGGAAGGCCGCCGATCCGAACGGCTGGTCTGGCTGATGGAAGAGCTGGGGCTTGATTACAATCTGGAGTACACCCGGGGCGACCTTGGCGCATCCATGGCGGCCATCCGCGCAGTCAACCCGGAGATGCCGGTTGCTCCCACCGTGACCTATGATGGCCAGGTGCTGGTCGAGTCCGGTGCAATCATTGAAATGATTCTGGCTCGCCATGGCGACGGCCGGCTGGTTCCTCCGCTGGATTCTCCCGATTTTGCCACACACCTGATGTGGATCCATTATTCCGAGGGCTCTCTGGCTGCCAGGGCCATTGCCGACTATCGGGTCTGGCAAATCCAGCCGCCCACGGAACGCTCTCCTTTGGTGGACTCCGAGGCAGTAGTGCAGTATGCCGAGGATTTTCTTGATGACAAGCCGTGGTTTGGCGGCGCCGATTTCTCCGCTGCCGACATCATGATGCTGTTTCCTCTGAATTTTGCCTTTCAGTTGAATATTGTGGATCAGCAACAATTCCCCAACATCAATGCCTAGATGGAAAAGGTGGAGGCACGGCCCGCCTACCAGGCAATGCTGGAAAAGGCGCGCCCCGATGGAATGATCGGTTCCCTGCCTGCGCTACCCGCACACGCGCCGTCAGGGCCGCGTTAAAGCAACACCTCGCCGGGCGTCGGGTCTCATCAGCGACTGGAAAAGCGTGACAGGTAATCGGCTTCCACCGTTTCGAGCAGTGCCCAGAAAGGACGCGGCTCAATGCCAGCGAGCCGATCACCCAATACGGTGAGGTGGCTGTGCCAGCCGCCGGCCACATTGGCGATGACATTCTCGCCGAGCAGGGTGTGAGTGATGGTCAACCGGACATGGTCGCCTTCGCTCTGTAGCTTGAAGGTCACTTCCGAGGGCGTTTCGGCTTCGCCTTCCCCCCAACTGAATTGCAGGAGGTGGGGCGGATTGAACTGGAGCAGATAGTGCGAGGTAGAGACACCACCTACCATGTCGAGAAAGCGTTCCGGTGTCGGTTCATTGTCGGGCGTCAGGCTGTTGTGGTCGAAGTGCAGGGCAAATGCCTCACCCTCTCGTGCAGGCAGGTCGCCACTGGCCAGCCACAGGGCTCGCTTGTCCGCTTCGGTCAGCCAGGCCCATACCTGTTCGAGGCTGCCGGGCAGTAGCCGCTCGACACGAAGGGTGTCATTTGCCACACGCTGCACAGGCGCCTCATTATGGTTCAGGCCATCGTGAATGCCATTGAGTATTGTTGTCCACCCCCAGCGAATCTGTTCGCTGTACTCGGCCCAGGCGTCATCCACTTCGTGGGTCAGCTCGACCCTGCAGCCATTGGAGGTGGTGGAGAAATCAATGCTGACCAGGCTGCTGCCGTCGTCGCTGGCGGCCCGGGCGTCGGTCTCGTCACCCGCGCACCAGGTGAAGACCAGGCGGTGTGGCCGGTCGATCTCCCGGTATTGTCCCCAGTGGTAGGCGACCTCCGCGCCGCGCTGCTGGTCGAAGCGGAACATGCCTCCTTCTTGCGCATCAATGTCCGTGCGGACCATTGTCCCCAATTCCGGCGTAAACCAGCGCGCGACCATGGCCGGCTCCAGCCAGGCGTCGAACACTACTTCTGCCGGGAAGCGATAATCCCTGGTGACGGTGACCTGGGTACTTGACTGTTCCGTCATGGGCTTTTCCATTGGTAGAGAATAAAGTCACTCGGGCCGCCAGTATAGCGGTCATAAAAAGCCCGGCCGCGCTCGTTGAAATGTTGGGTGATCCAGCGCAGGGCGGACCAGTCTCGCTCCTTGGCGAGTTCGCGTAGTCGTTCGAACAAAGCATCCGCTGCACCACTGCCGCGAGCATTTTCCGCCACGAACATGTCGTCCAGGAAGCCGATTTCACTACCCGCCAGTGGCCGGGGGCAGGATCGGACGTGTGCCAGTCCCACGGCTTTTCCGTCTGCGTCCCGTACCAGTAATCCTTCGAGTACATGGTCCGGGTCCAGCAACCATTGCCAGACAGTGTCCGCAATGGGGTCATTCATGGGTGACTGGTAGAAATCCGCGTATCCATTGAACAGTTCGCGCCATTCGGCCTTGTCTTCAGGAACCACGAAATCGGTTTTGAAACTCATTCTGCTACTCCAGCATTCCCACCTTGGACGCCAGTCGCGGATGTCGAACGGGGATTGGCCGGCTCGCAATCCCGATAGTACGGACAGTTTACCTTCGCTCAGAAGCTCGAGCCGGGCTGCTCCAGGAAGGCGAGCTCCTCGGCCGTGGATTGACGTCCCAGAATCCGGTTGCGATGTGGATATCGCCCGAAGCGGTCCACGATCTCCTTGTGCCGGATCTCGAAGCGGTAGTTGTCCTCGGGAGTATATTCACGGAACAGGGGTTCAGCCAAGCGGTGGATCAACTGCGACTCGCTGTGCATGTATGGCATCAGCAGGAAAGCTCGCTGGGTCGGGGTGAGCACGTTGAGCGCCTCTGCGGCGACCGCCTCCTGCGCCAGGACCAGGGCCATCGGGTCCAGGGAGAAGGCGGACGGTGTATCACGGTGTATGTTTCGGGTGAACTGGTCTAGCACAATGATTTCCGCCAACCTGCCTTGCGGAGACTCACGCCAGGCGAGCAATTCGCCAAGAGCGGCGTGCTCAAGAAGCCCGCCAAAGCGTTGCTGGATCTGCCTGTCGAATTCCGGATCCGAAACCCACCACATTTTTGGCTCGAGCTCCTCGAACCAGAAGGTCAACACTTCGTCATGCATCAGCCTGTCTCTTCAATCCAGTGCATAGGTGATCAGGGCCGGTCCCTGGCTCCGGAGCTGCCCGAAAGGGCCTTCGGCACCACCCGTCATGGCCTGTACGGCGCCCAGGAAGGTTCCGGCATGAATGGTCGGCTGACCAACCACCAGTGCGACATACTGCTTGCCGTCCGCCATATAGGTAACCGGAAAGGAGGTGGGAATGTCGCCGGTGGAGGTTTCCCACAGTATTTCTCCGGTAGCCTGGTCCAGTGCCTTGAATCGGTGGTCCAGTGTGCCACTGAAGATCACCCCGCCAGCCGTGGCGACAATGGCGGAAGTGGGAGGTGCCATTTCGCGGAAGTCCCAGAGCAGTTCCCGGGTGGCCATGTTCACGGCCTGCAGGCGGCCGAACTCACCTTCCCGGCCAGGGACCGGGGTCGGATCCAACGCCGCGCCAGTAGAAAGGATGCTGCTGCCGCCCAGAGGTCCACCATTCATGCACATCTGGGTGATCGGCAGGTACAGGATGTCGGTTTCGGCATCGTAGGAGCTGACCTGCCAGTTGCGGCCGCCGGCTGCGAAGGGGCAGACCAGCTGGGCTCGATCGGCGACCGGGGCCGCATTGGGCAGCATGGTTTTCACGCCCGTTTTTGGATCGATATCAGCAATCAGGTTCTGCAGGCCCAGGTCCAGGGAAAAGAGGTACTCGCCGGTGGCGGCATCCAGGGCATCATACAGGGCCATTTTACCAGCCGTGATCACCGTTTTTCGCAATTCCCCGTTTACCGGCAATTCGACAATCTGCCGCTCATAGGTCCAGTCGAGATCCCACTGGTCATTTGCGACATGCTGATAATACCAGGCCAGTTCTCCGGTCCGTGCCCGCAGCGCCAGGGTGGCGTTGGTGTAGAGCGCGTCGTTGGTGACGCCCGGGATGTCCGCGCGGTTCAGCAGGGGAGCGGTATCATAGGTCGGGGCGGTGCCGAAATACACCAGGTCCAGTTCGGGATCATAGCTCGGTGGCATCCAGACCGACCCTCCGCTGCGTTCGGCTAGTTCAAGACCGTTCCAGCTTTCATCCCCGTATTCACCCGGCCGCGGGATGGTGTGGAAGCGCCAGAGCTCTTCGCCGCTGTCCAGATCGAGACCGAAAATGAAGCCGCCTTCGGGCACCATGGTGGCGTTTACACCCTGGATCAACATGCCGTTGGCAATCAGGGGTGTTGCCCGCAGGGAGTGTGACCGACGACCAAGCTGCACATCACTCACGGCGTGCTGCCAGAGCACTTCACCACTGCGGGCGTCCAGGGCGATGATCTGCATGTCATTGGTCGGCATCAATACCATGTGTTCATACAGGGCGACGCCGAATTTCGAGCTGGGGACCGCTGCCGGGTCAGAGTCATGCTGATGTCGCCACAGCAGTTCCCCGCTGCTTGCGTCCAGGGCCAGCAGGGTGTCGTTGAAGTCGAGCAGGAACATCACGCCATCGTGCACCAGTGGGGTTGGTGTGTTGCCGCCTGGTTGCAGGGGCAGACGCCAGGCTTCCTGCAATTCGGACACGTTACCGCGATGGATCTGATCAAGCGGGCTGAATCCATAGGTATCATGCGTGCGCCGCCAGTTCAGCCAGTCTTCAGCCGGCGGGTCACGCAGCATGGCATCGTTCACCGGGGTCAGCCGGTTCAGAATGCCGCTTTCTGAAGCGTGGCCGATCGAGGCTGTCAGCACGCAGCTGGCAAGCAGAGACAGGAGAAGTCGCGACAGGAGAGTCAATCCGGGTTTTGTCATAAAGGGAGCCTGCAGTAAGTCATTATTATTGTTTGTGTCCGTGAAACGGACTTGTCGATGTTATAACCGAAATTCCGACGCCATGATAGTGCAGGTGGCCTGCACCCTCCGACAGAACGCCCGGATTACGGGGCAAAGCGTTGCATTCGGGACCGTGTTGGAGCGCAGTTGCCCGGTGTGCAAGAACGGTGCGGGATCGTATACTGCGTCATGGAGAGGACAGACACTCGCGGCAGGTGTCACCCGGGTGGCGCCTGCATTGCGGTGAGGAGTGATCCATGGCGGAAGCCGTTGCGGTTAAAAAGGCGTATCCGGGCAGCACCGTGTTATCGGAAGAGCCGGTGGTGGCCGTTATCGAGGCAGTGGTAAGCCCGGAGGAAAGGGCCCATATCATCGAATTGGCCGCGGGCAAGATAAAACGGGCCAAGGTGTCCCTGGACACCGAATATACCGTTACCGAAGGGCGTACCGGTGGCAATTGCTGGCTGCGCTATGATGCTGATCCGGTGGTGCGCCGCGTTGGTGAGCGTATTGCCCGGCGAGTCGGTGTCCCGCTGGCTCATGCCGAAGCCATGCAGGTGATCCACTATGGCCCCGAGCAGCAATACAAGGCCCATTACGACGCCTATGATCTGTCAACGGTGAAAGGTCAGCGCTGCTGCAAGTATGGTGGGCAGCGATTGGTGACCGGCCTGGTCTATCTCAACGAAGTGGAAGAGGGGGGAGCCACGGCTTTCCCAAAACTGGATCTCCGGGTGGAAGCCCGGCCCGGCCGGATGGTGTTGTTCCACAATACCGGAGAGGATATCAACAAGGCGCATCCGGACAGCCTGCATGCCGGGACTCCTGTGATTCGCGGGGAAAAGTGGGCTTTCAACATCTGGTTTCATGCCCGTCCCATGACGGAGATGCAGCGCTTCGATGCCCTTGCCACCGAATCAGGTTCTCCTTCGCCTGCTGCCCAAGACGATCCGGAACCGATCAGTCTGGTGGTCAACCGGGCTTCCCGCTTATGGCAGCAGGCACTCCAGGCTGTCCGCCCGGATTTTGCGGATTTGGATTCCCCGGTGTGCATGACCTATTGGGACAGCTATGGCAATTCCCGGCCGAAACCGGGAGCCATAGATGAAAGCCGGCGGGTGATCCGCCTGATCGATCGGGAACACGGGAACAGTCTGGCCAACAAGCGCAATCTGGCCAGATTGATCCGTGATTGCGGCCTTGATCATCTTGCCCCGTCGAGTTACGAATCCGTGGCGGAGGCAGTGCAGGACAACCCGGACGGTACGCTGTGGTTTGTGAAGCCCGCACACGGTACTGCTGGCAAAGGCATGTACTGTGTATCGCATTGCGAGCTTCCCGACCTGGAATTGCCGCAGAACCATATTCTGCAGAAAGCGGTGGAGAACCTTGTGTTGGATCGGGGCCGCAAATTCACTTCACGAGTGTATCTTTTGTTATGGAATGGTGAGATGCGATTGTTCCACACCGGATTTACGGTGACGCATGGCACTAAATACCAGCCCGGAAGCACCGATTACGCGGTACAGATTGATCATCGCGGGTATGAAAGGGAGGATTCTCCCGTGAGCATTGCGCCGGGGCACGACAGTCCGATATTCAGGGACCATTTCCCGGCGCAACGTGAGCTTGTCAGGGCCTTGCGTCCAGTGCTTTCGGCATGCCTTGAATCCACCGATCAGAATCGCTACCTGCTGCTGGGTATTGATATGTTGCTGTGTGACGATGGCTCTGTACAGCTGGTGGAGATCAACAGCATTCCCAATTTCATTCATACGTCCAAAGTCAATCGTGAAGTGAACGTGCCGTTCTTTGAGTCGGTGATCCGGGTCATGATCGGATTGCCCGATGAACGTCTGGAACTGATCGACTAGCATCGTCAAGGCCTGGGCTGAGTTCTCCCTCTGGTAACCGCCGCTGGTTTTCGGGGCTGTGAATGAGTCAGGGGACCACTTTCGGTGCTGGTTCCTCACCAGCCGCTTTTGTAGCTGGATCAATAGCCCTGACTGCCTGTTCGGTTCGCTCTTGTTGATCCGACTCAACGTCAGCCATGATCAGGATTTTTCCCATGGTTAGATCCTGCCTGAATTCTTCGACGCGGCTGTTGGAGAAGGAAGCGGCGGCGATTCCGGTGCCGAGTCCGCCGATACCAGCGCCCAGAAGGGTCACCAGCAGGACCATGGTGCCGCCGATGTCGAATGCATCCGATTGCAGAAGAAAGAGTGCCACCCCGGCCACCAGGCCGGCCACTGCCCCGAGAAGCAGGCCGCGAAGATAACCGGGCAGGAAGTCGTCCGACTTTGTACCGGGACCCGGCAAACCCTCGCGATCAACGCCGCGGGGGGTGATGGTGTAGATGTGTTGACGATCGATGTCCTGCTCTTGCAGTGCATCGACCACCTTTCTTGCATGTGTTATGTCGGGTGATATAAAGACCAGGCGTTTCATGACTCCCCTCCGTTATGCTGTCAGGTTCATTACGATCAGGACCAGGACGATCAGCACTCCGGCAAGTGTGCCGCCAAGAATCAATGAATTGCGCATTGCCGCGCGTTCTTTCTGCATATCGTGGTTCCCTTGCTACAGCGATAGCCATGAAACGTGCCAAGACTACCGCAATGGATGTACAAGGTCGTTACGTGACTCCTTTGCATATGGATTGCATGAATTTCACTCCATCACGTCGATAGTCGCATTGAGCGATGCTCCGGTCATGCGTTGTCAGGGAATCCAGTCGGCCCGAATACAGTCCTGCAGCTTCTCGTCAATGAAATCCGACAGCTTTTTGGCCGCGTAGGGTAATCTCCGGTCGCCGTGTTGTACCAGATACCAGTGGCTCTCGAGAGGAAATCCATGCACATTGAGACGCGCACAGTCGCCACTGCCTTCCTGCAAGGTATGTTCGGAGATGACAGAGAGGCCGAGACCCGATGCCACGCCAAGGCGAATGGCTTCGTTGCTTTCAATCTGCATCAGATCAGTCAGTACCTGCCCGTTCTGGCTCAGCCAGGCTTCGAACATCATGCGTGTCGCTGAACCGGGTTCCCGGATAAGAAAGCGCTCGTTCTTGATGTCCTCGAATGGAATGGCTTGTCCTTTGCCGGTGAGACCGGTGGCCCAATGATCGGGGGGGGCGATCAGTTGCAAGGGATTCTTGATGATGCGCCTGGCCTGCACACCTTCGCCGCCTGGAGGATGGCTGAACAGGTACAGGTCATCCTCCTGGCGTGAGAAGCGATGCAGTACATGGGCGCGATTGCCAATGTTCAGTGTGGTCCGGATTTTCGGATATTGTCGGGAGAACGCCCCCAGGATCCTTGGAATCACGTATTTGGCCGTGGTCACGATGCCGATACTGAAGTGGCCTGTTTCGCCACCGCGGGCCGCTTCCAGTTCGTTGTCAAAATCCTCCAGTCTTGTGATCACATCGCAGGCTGCATGGTAGAGATCCAGGCCAATATCCGTGGTGACGGTTTTCCCATCGCGCTGTTCCAGCAGGGGGTCACCTACCAGATCCGTGAGTTTCTTCATCTGCAGGGATACGGTCGGTTGGGCCAGGTGCAGAACCTGTGCGGCCGCGCTGATGCTGCCAGAGCGCACTACCTGGATGTAAACCTGAAGCAGGCGGATGCTGAGGTGTCGCGGATTCATGGTCATTCCATACTGGTTTGTGGTGGCGCGTGTATAGATGATAATAAATGTATCACGGGAAGATAATTAATTACCAAATAGGGTGAGACATAGGCATAATCGCCGCCGCTTATAGTGGCCCACTAGTCGGAGGACATGGAATTGCCTGATATCGTCATTGCGTTTTTTGCCCTGGGCCTGTTGGCGGGGCTGCTCAAATCAGATCTCACCGTTCCTCCCTCCATTTATGAAACGCTCACCATCTTGTTGATGCTCACCCTGGGTATCAAAGGCGGCCTTGCGCTGCACAGTGATGGTGCATCGGTACAACCGCTGAATCTCCTGGTTATTGCACTGTTCGGGGCGGTATTGCCACTGGTCCTGTATCCACTGCTTCGTCGGGTCGTGCGTCTGTCACAGGCGGACTCGGTCAGTGTGGCTGCGCACTATGGCTCGGTCAGTGCGGGAACATTCGCCGTGGTGCTGGCCCTGGTGCATCTCTCGGGAATGCCTTTGCTGCCGGAAACCACGCTGTATCTTGTGTTTCTGGAGCTGCCGGCCATTGTGGTCATGCTCTACCTATACAACCAACTGCAACCGGGTAAGAAGATGGGATCCCGTTTGTGGCATGAAGCATTGACCAATCGCGGGGTCCTGCTGTTGATCGGTGGTCTGGTGATTGGCTGGTTGTACGGACCCGATGGCATGGAGGAGCTGACCCCTGCATTGCTGGGCGGTTTCAAGACCTTCCTGGCCTTGTTCCTGCTGGAGATGGGGATTTGCACGGCAAAAGTCTGCATGCCACTGCCCCTGCGGCATTGGCGACTGCTCCTGTTCGCCGGGCTGGCCCC
>PWQG01000029.1 GCA_003556835.1 Gammaproteobacteria bacterium | reverse complement strand
CTTACGAGCAGACCCAGCGGATCGAGTCCCCCGCTTCCTCCGCGCCCGCCCGGCGTCTCGCACAGCTGGTCGAGACCATGACGGAGCGGTTCAACCAGCCCTCGCTGCAGTTCCTTGCCGACCCCGTTGATGTCGGCGGGCGGATTATGGAAGGACTGGTGGAGCAGGACCGCCGCTTCACGTCCGCCGCTCCATCGCAGCAGGAGCAGTTTCAGGAAAACCTGTCGCGATTGCTGGATGCTGTGCGCCGATAGGGCTTTCCAGGGATATGGCATCCTGAGTCCGGTGACAGCTCGCTGGGCAGCAGTCGCGCAGGAGCGCAAAACCAGGATAATTGGTAAGTCAATGCAGTACGCTTTATACCGAATGGGGAGATAGTTGCGGGGGACATGATGGCGCAGCAGGCGATGCGGGTCGGAAATTCAGCCTTTGTTCAGCGTTACCTGGAGCGGCTGCAGCTTCGGGATGTTGCGCGCGCGGATGCCCAGACGTTGGCGCATCTGCAGTGCGCGCACTTGCATCGGGTCCCCTACGAGAACCTGGATATCCTGATGGGTAAGCCACTCAGCCTGGATCCAGAATCGGTTTTCCAGAAGGTCGTGGAGCGCGGGCGGGGAGGCTATTGCTTCGAGTTGAACGCGCTGTTCCGCCACCTGCTTGAGGCCTTGGGGTATTCCGTCACCAGCCATTTTGCCCGCTTTTGGCAGAATGAGCCGGATCCACCACCCAAGCCGCGTCATCACGTGCTGATAGTGCCAGTTGACGGCGAGCGTTACCTTGTGGACGTCGGCGTGGGCGAGATCGTTCCGCGATGGCCGATTATGCTGAGGGATGGCTGGATTCAGAGGCAGGGCGAGGAGTGCTACCGAGTACGCAGGGTCGATTTTTTCGGCTGGATGCTCGAGCGCCAGGTCGAAGGCGCGTGGATGGATATCTTCTCGTTCACCGAAGAGCCGCGTTTAGAGCGTGATTTCATCACCACCTCCTACTGGTGCGAGCACGCCCAGGAATCAATATTCCGCAACCAGCCCATGGTGATGGTCCGCACCGAGCTGGGGCGCAATACCTTCGATGGCCGGTTCTTCCGTCGGTACACGGGCACCAATGTGGTCACAGAGGCGCCAGGCAGCCAGGAGGCGCTGATCGAAGGGCTGCAAAGCCTCTTCGGCATCGATTTGGCGGGTGAGCCAGCGATCGTAAGGCTCGGCGCCGGATAGTGTCTCTCTGGTGCGACACCACACCGGTTTGGCTAACGCTAAGGGGAGCCTGGTAGCCTGACCAGCGTGAACCAGTAGTCCTCCAGCTTCTGTGCTGCGCGGATGAACGCATCTATGCCGATAGGCTTGACTACATAGCCAGCCGCGCCCAATTGATAGGGCTCGTATACGTCGGCTTCGGCCTCCGAGGTCGTCAGCACGACAACGGGTATTCTGCAGAGCGTGTCATCCTCCTTGATGTGGCGGATGAAGGATTTGCCATCCATGCCGGGCATGTTCAGGTCCAAAAGGATCAGGTCCGGCTGCTTCGGTTTGTCGTGCGCGCCCTCGCCCCGCAGGTAGTCCAAGGCCTCTGAGCCGTCTTCGACATCATCCAGTTCCACCCAGAACCGAGCCTCCTCGAACGCCTTCCGAGTCAGGTAGATATCCGCCGGTTCGTCCTCGACCAGTAGTATGCGGAAGGGGGTTTCAGTCTGGTTCACGTTGACTGTAGCTCCTTTTGTTCTGCCGCCGGCAGGTCGAATACGAAGCGGGCACCGCCCTCGCGGCTCTCACCAATCGTGCAGGTTCCGCCATGGGCGACCACTGTCTTGCGGAATATGGCAAGTCCTATGCCTAACCCGTCCGGTGCTTCCGAGCGCCTTACAAAGCGTTTAAAGAGGTCGAAGGCTGCCTCCCGCTGGGCTTCCGGGAGCCCGGGGCCGTTGTCCATGACCGAGAACTGGTAACGCCCGGCGATAAGGGTGGCATCAATGCGCACCCTCGCCGGGCGGTCAGGGTGCCGATATCTCAAGGCGTTGTCCAGCAGTGCACCGAATACTACGCGAACATGGCGGCAGCCCACTTTCAGTGGTAGTGGGTAATCGGGATATTCAACCTGGGCCTCTGCCGCATCGAGGTCCCTCCTGTGGTTGGCCACCCACTGCCGCAGCACCTCTCGTGCGTCGCAACCACCCGCGCCTACTCCAGTGCGGATGTCGGCTGCGAGGTACTGGTGCACTTGAGCGACCAGGTGGCTCAGTCTATGGCTCTGGTCGGTAAGGAACCGGATGGACTGAGTAACATCCGGTGAGCAAGCGCCGTCCAGCAATTGATCGAGTCGCTGTGCGTAGCTGAGGATACGCCGAGTCGGTTCCTGAAAGTGATGGGCCATGGCGTTGGTGATGGCCTGCAGTTCATGGTTGGCATTGCGCAGGGCCTCCCGCGCCTGCATGGTCATATCGATATCGACATGGGTGCCGACCATTCGAGCAGGATTTCCCTCGGTGTCCCTGGCAAGCAACTGCCCGCGATGTTGGACCCACTGCCACCCGCCGGTGGCGGTGCGGTAACGGATTTCGTTGGAAAACTTACCGCCTTCGTTCAGCCCTTGTTCAATCGTCTGCTCGGCCCGAGGGACATCGTCCGGGTGCACCAGACGCAGCCAGTCCTGGTAACCCAGCGTCTTGTTGCGTGGCTCGTCGTAACCGAGCAGCGCCCAGGAACCCCCATCCCAATAGCCCTCGTCTTTGGTGATATCCCACTCCCAGACGCCGAATCCGGCTGCCTGCTGAGCCATCCGGAAGAGTTCTTCGCTGTGCCTGAGCGCCTGCTGGGCATGGTGCAGTTCCGTGATATCCAGGACAGTACCGACCATTCGCAGCGGCTTGGCACCGTCGAACTCGACTTCGCCCCGCTGTTGCACCACCCGCGTGCTCCCGTCCGGTCGCACTATGCGGTGACGGATATTGTAGGGTGCGATGTTTGCCAGCGCGTCATCGACAGCTTTCTGGACACGGTCCCTGTCTTCAGGGTGCACTGCCGCCATGAAGGCCTCATGGGTGGCGCCCCACTGGCTCTTGCTCATGCCGAAAATCCGGTACACTTCTGCCGACCAGCGTATCTCGCCCGCGACGAAGTCGGAAATCCAGTCACCGACATGCGCAATCCGCTGCGCTTCGGCGAGTTCCCACTCTCGCCTTGCCAATGCTGACTCGATGGCTTTGGTGCCGGTGATATCCTGAAGTATGCCGCGAAGACGCAGCCGGTTCTCGGTAGCATGTTGCTCCACCCGAGCCCGTTCATGGAGCCAGCGTACTCGTCCGTCCGGGAGTTGAAACCGGTATTCACCTTCGAACACCCGGCCCACGTTCTCCGCCATCGAGGCCTCGTTGAGCCTGTCCTCCAACAGGTTGTGCCGATCCGCGGGCAGGATTCTGTCCCTGTAGGTATCCAGATCCGGAGGGTCAGAGGCTGGCTCAAAGCCAGTCAATTCGTAAACCATGCGGGACCAGAGCAGGATCTCATCACCCGGATAGGATACCCAGTGTCCAAGCCCTGCCAGCCGTTCGGCTTCTCTTAGGTCGACGAGTTCCTCGTTAAGCCCCCGCGGCTGCTGCAACCGACCGCCGTGGCGGCGTTGTTGAACTCTGGTCTGTGGGTTAGACGGCATGTCGGTAGACAAGGCGAAACGGAAACGGCTCCCCTGGCCGCTGCCGGTCGACTCCGCCTCAATCCAGCCGCCGTGGCGCTCCACAATCTTCCGGCACAGTGCGAGCCCCACCCCGTTGCCGGGGTAATGGTCCCGCCCATGCAGCCGTTGAAACATCTGGAACAGGCGACCCACCTGGTCGGGATCAATGCCGATGCCGTTGTCATCGACTACAAAGTGCCATTCGGTACCTGGCCCCCGCATAGCCGAGAGCGTCACCTCGGGAGGAACATCGGGGTTTCGGTATTTGATGGCGTTGCCAACCAGATTCTGGAATAGCCTGACAAGTTCGTCCCGGCTCGCGGTCAGGCTCGGCCAGTCACCTTCGATCTGGATTTTGGCATCTGATGACGAGAGGTCCGGCCGCAGGAAGAGTAGCGCCTCGTCAACAGCCTCTCGTACCTCCATTTTTTCCAATGGCCCGCCCTTTCGGCCAACCCGGGAGTACTCCAGTAGCGCTACCAGCATCTTATCCATTCGCTCGGCGCCATCGGTGAGAAACCCCAGCATCTTCTGGCTGTCCGAGTCCAGGGTTTCGCCGAGGTTGCGGCGCAGCAGATCGCTGTAGCTGCGCACCATCCGCAGGGGCTGTCTCAGATCGTGGGACACTACGTAAGCGAAATGTTCCAACTCCGAGTTGGAACGCTGCAACTCCGCGCTGGCGCTCTCGAGTGCCTCTTGCGTGGCCACGTCATCGGTAATATCCCGCGCCACCCCGGACCAGGTTGGATCGCCTTCCTGCTCCGGTTCCATGGGGTAACTGCTGCTCCGGATCCACCGTATGGCGCCATCGGGGCGAATGATCCGGAAGGCCTGGTTGAAAGCGATACCCTGATGCTGCTCTGCGCGACTGGCCTCGATGACACGGGGGGTGTCTTCAGGATGAACGGCCTTTAGCCAGGCCTCGGGGTCGCGGTAAAGTTCCCGCAAATCTCGCCCCCAGATCCGCTCGTAGGCCGGGCTGACGTACTGCATGGCAGTCTCGGTCCGGATCCAGAACACCAGGTCTATGGCGTCGGCAAAACGTCGGAAACGTTGCTCGCTGCGGCGAAGCGCCTCCTCCGTGGCTCTAATGTCGCTGATGTCGACCAGGTAGCCAGCCCATTGGACACGCCCGTCCGCGCTGGCCTGAGGTCTGGAATGCCCCTCCACCCAGATCTCGCCGCGCTCGGGGTGGCAGATGCGGAAGCGTCCACGCCACGTGGACAGGGTTCTTGCAGATTGGTTCGTGGCGTCGAGCACGTCCGCTCGGTCTTCAGGATGAATCCGCTCAAAGACAGCGCCAGCATCTGCCACGATCTCCTCTGGTCCGAAGCCGTAGGTGGTCCGGGCCCCGTGGCTGGCGTAGGTGAACCGCAGTTCCCCATGGGGAGATCTCTCCAATTGGTAGAGCATGCCAGGGAGAGCATCAGCGAGGCTGGCCAGGCGTTCTTCAAAGAGTTCACGCTCTTTGAGCGGCTGGATGTCCGAGTGCGTCCCGATCATCCTAATGGGGCTTCCGTCAGGAGTGCTTTCCACGGCGCGGCCCTGGCCATGCACCCAGAGCCAACCGCCGTCTGCGCAACGGTAGCGGAATTTAATGGAGAAGGCCCCTTCAGCCATCTGGCGAAAAGCCTCTGGCTCCGCCACGGCCAGATCGTCAGGGTGAATCATGCTGCGCCACTGCTCAAACGTCAGCGGTTGGTCGGAAGGACGATAGCCCAGCATTCGCCAGCAACCCGCGTCCCACCAGATCCGGTCTTCCTGCGGGTACCAGGACCAGATGCCGAACGAAGTGGCCTGTTGCGCGAGCTCTAGGGAGGCGTTTTTACGTTTCAGCTCCTCTAACGCCTCCTGCGTCCGGGTGGTGTCGAGCAGATACCCGCGGAGACGGACGACGTTGCCCTCGAGGTCATACTCCGGGAGGGTGTAATCGTGGATCCAGCGGTACTGGCCGCTCTTATCACGCAGTCGGTAAGTCTGCTCTATCGAGGGTTCTTGCGCGGCCTGAGCATCGGACAGTTCTTGTCGCGCCCTTGCAATATCCTGCGGATGTAAGAGTTCTGCCCAGATAATCTCCCCACGCTCCAGTTCGTCATGGCTGTAGCCGAATTTCTGCAGGAAGTTCGGGGAGGCGTAGACGAGCGGCCAGCCCTCTTGCGTGCCCCAGACAATCAGCATGAAGGGGCCCTCATCAAAAAGGCTCAGATCGGTTTGCACCCGATCCCCTTCTGCCTGATGCGTATCGTCGGTCTCTAGTACCAGTATGGCTCCCGACGACCTGTCCTCGTCGTCGGGGGGGATTACCGTGATGTCTAACCGCCCGGTATGCCCGGCTGGCATACGGATCGGCATCGGCCCTTTAAAACGCTCCCCGGCCCGAATGGCGCGATGAATACGCTCTACCGCGGGCTCCATTCGCGGTTGATTCGGGCTTTGACTTGCGGCCTGCTGCAGCCACTCGGATGCATGCCTGCCGGTGATTTCCGATGGGGCCGTCCCCAATATGGCCGCGGCTTTAGGGTTGCAACGCACAACTTGGCCGGAGCCGTCTAGGACCAGGACGCCTGATGGGAGTTCGGCAAACAGGCGATTCAGTCTGGTTTGCGTGTCGTGATCACGAGCACCTTTTGTCATGCTTGGCTGCTACCTATCTGTGCCGCCTGCTGCTGCCCGTATGACCATATTGCCCTGATGAAGCGGTCGCTGATCGTATTGAGTTCGGAAAGGTCTATCTCGTCTGGGCTGAGGCGACGCGCCTGGCGTTGCTCTACCAATCGTTCGCCCACCCGGTGTACAGCCAGGTGCAATCGGTTTATCTCGTCCAGGCCTGCGGCGAGCATCCGCGAACCGCCCGCTTGTAACCACCGACCGAAGCGGCAGTGCGCAGGGTTCAACTTCGGTGGTGTCTCCTCTTCACCATCGAGATAGCGCTTCAGGCCCTCTACCCAAGCACGGTGCTCCACCTCCGCGAAAAGGAGCGGCCGGTGTTCAGTCTGGACGCGCTGCTCCCTTTGCCAATCGGGGTCCGGTGCCCATCGGGTCCCCCATTCAACAACCTGATCGGCCGGCATCGGGGCGGCGATGGCGTCGCCTTGCACGACCTGAATCCCGAGCCTGCTCAGAAAACGGCCTTGCTCCACTGAAGCCACGCCGTCCGCAGTGATGTTCCTCCGGAACGCGCGGGCTAGCCCGAGGGCGCCCTCAACTGTGGCCAGGTCATCCACGTTGGCGAGCACGTTGCGAGTGAATCGTGCGTCAATCTTCATTTTCCGGGCGGGGAGGGCTCGGAGGTAGGACAGCGACGAGTAACCAGTCCCGAAGTTGTCCAGAGCAAAATTGACGCCCTCGTTGGCGCAGGCAGCCATGACTTCCGACATGTGAGTCAGGTCCGAGAGTGCATCGCTTTCAGAGACCTCTATGGTGAGACGGGCGGCACTGTTTTCCGGGTGTCTGCGCAGGTGCCGCTGTAGCCAGACGAAGAAGTTGGTCCGCTGCAAACTTTGACTGCTCAGGTTTATGGATACGCCGGCATCGAGGCCGTGCCGTCGCCATTCAGCCAGGTCAGTCAGCGCACTGCGAAGGATCCACTCGTCCAGTTTTGATGGCAGATCGGTGCCGGCAATATCAGGCAGGAAGGATTCGGGCAGTGGCTCCTCTCCAAACTGCTCCGGCCAGCGGACCAGCGCTTCGAGGCTAATGATGCGTCCCTGACCAATATGGACCTCCGGCTGATACCTGAGGGCGAGCCGGTCCATTTCGATGGCCTCGGAAAACCGCTGGCGACGAGCCTGGAGGCTGCGGGCGAGTTGATCGCGCTCCTCGTCGAAAAGGCAGTACTGGTTCCGCCCAGCCTGCTTGGCCTGATACATCGCCTGGTCTGCCTGGCGAAGGAGTTGGTACTGACAGACGCTCTGATCGGTCTGCGGGAAAAAAGTAACCCCACAGCTTGCCGTCACTGACAGCGGTGTCCCGTTGATTTCTACCGGGCGTGCGGCCGCCTCCAGCAGTCGGTTGGTCAGGTCAGCCACTAGCTTTCGGTCGGCGAGGTCGGGGATTACCGCCGTGAACTCATCACCACCGATCCGTGCCAGCGTGTCGGTATCCCGAAGTACGGTCGCCATCCGCTCGGCAACCGCGCGCAGCAGCATGTCGCCGGCGTCATGCCCTTGTTCGTCATTGATTTGCTTGAATCCGTCCAGGTCCAGATACAGGACGGCCAGGGGCCCGCCGTGACGGCGGGTCCGCGCCATCGCCTGGGCCAGACGGTCGGAAAACAGGTCCCGGTTCGCCAGGTTCGTCAGGGCATCGTAGTGAGCCATGCGCTCCAGACGCTGTTGTTGCTGCTTCTGGAGCGTGATGTCAGTGAACATCCCGATGTACTGTCGCGTTCGACCACCCGAATCGGTTACCGCGGAGATGGCGAGGATTTCGGGGTAATGCTCGCCATCCTTCCGTCGATTCCAGATCTCGCCTTCCCAATAGCCCTCGTGGGCAAGTCGTCGCCACATTGACTGGTAGAATGCAGGGCCTTGTTTTTCGGAGCGCAATAGGGATGCGTTGCGGCCTATAGCCTCATCGCGCGTATAGCCGGTGATTCGAGAGAAAGCAGGGTTGACGTCGACTATCCTCCCGTTGGGTTCCGTGACCATGATGCCTTCACGGGCGTGTCGGAACACTCGCCGCGCGAGCCGTGTTTCTGCTTCTCTCCGGTGACGCAGCAGGGCAAACCGCACTGCTTTGCGCAATTCCGCCTGGCTTCCGCCTTTTACCAGGTAATCCTCGGCACCCGCCTCGATGGCCTGATCGACAAGCTCATAGTCGTCCAGCCCGGTCAGCACGACGACCGCGCTATCGGGAAAGTAGTCTCGGCAATGCCCGACCGTATCAATACCGGATGAGTCGGGAAGGTTCAGGTCGAGCAATATAGCTTCGGGTTCAAACGCCTCGGCGGCTGCCAGGTCTGCACCCGCCCTCAGAGAAGTGGCATGTTTTATCGTGTACCCTGCCGCTTTCCCCTCACCGCGCTCCCGCAAATACCACTGAATCAGGTGTGCGTCTCCCGGATCATCCTCGATGAGCAGCAGGTGCTGCTCGGCATCCTTCTGTGGCGCGGCATCAGGGTTGTTGATATTCATGGTCGTTCACTTGTCATACCCATGATTATTACGGGGATAGCATGCCAAGAAATGCGACCCGTTGGCTATAGCCATGTCGCGTCGCCCATCCTGCCCTGACCTGATTAGCAGATGGGCACCCAATGGCACGAGCGTCTGGTGTGGCAGCGGCTTATTCACCGATCAAGCCATTTTGATGGAGCAACTCCGGTATCCGTCGCCGGAAGCGGAAAAACCCGTGGGTGGCGTGTGGCCAGGCGAGGTGGTCCCACGTCCTGCGCAGCTGGATCACTCCAATCCCCTCGGTGGACAACACATCGGTGACCCGGCGCAGGCCCT
>PWQG01000020.1 GCA_003556835.1 Gammaproteobacteria bacterium | reverse complement strand
GTCACCGGAGCTGCCGATTTCGGTGGTCGCGCGGATATAGCCAGTGCCTGTCGAGCGGTGGCAGCCCGGGTGCAGCGGGGCGAGTTGTCCGTGGCCGAGATCGATGAGGCTGTGGTCGGTCAGCATATCAGTATGGCCGGGCTGCCCATGCCCGATCTTTGTATCCGCACCGGTGGGGAGAAACGGATCAGCAATTTCCTGCTCTGGCACTTCGCCTACACCGAGTTGTACTTCAGTGATTGTTATTGGCCCGATTTTGATGACGCCCAGATGCAACTGGCGCTTGACGATTTTACCGGTCGCCAGCGCCGTTACGGTCTTCGTCAGGCCTCGGAGAAAGCCACCGGAGCTGGGGATGCCTCCGGGCGTGGCACGGGAGGTCGGGTTGCTTAAACAGCGAGTCATCACCGCGGTATTCATGCTGCTGCTTCTGTACGTTGTGACTGCGTGGTTCCCCGTGCCCTGGTTTGCGGCCTTTCTTACCCTGTTATACATACCGGCCCTGCTGGAATGGTCCTTGTTCATGGGCCTGCGGAAAGGCCTGCATCGGACGGGTTTCGTGATCGGTTTCCTGGCCACGCTGCTGCTGAGTGTCCTGGTGATCGGCATTCCGGCCCAGGGGGCGATTCCGCGAGAAGGGCCTTTGATCCTGCTGTGTGCACTGGCATTGGTCTATTGGTTGTTCATGTTTGGCATGATCCGGCACTATCCTGATCGTGCAGAGCTCTGGGACAGGCCGCAGAGGATCGCCCTGATGGCGGTGCCGACCCTGCTGCCCACCTGGTGGGCCCTGGTCTATCTGAAAACCCTGAGCGGGCCTGGTTGGCTGGTGTTCAGCCTGATCGCCCTGGTCAGTGTTGCTGATATCGGTGCCTATTTTTCCGGACGGCGCTGGGGACGGCGTAAACTGGCACCGCGGCTCAGCCCGGGCAAGTCCTGGGAAGGCGTCTGGGGTGGCATGACGGCGTCCCTGGCCGTGGCCACGGCACTGGCCGCGATTGTCCACCTGAATGTACAGGCCCTGGATCTGTTGCAATGGATCCTGCTTCTGCTTGCTGCCCTGCTGGTTGCAGCGGTCAGTGTCGTGGGCGATCTGTTTGAAAGCATGCTTAAACGGCAACGTGGCATGAAAGACAGTGGGCGTTGCCTGCCCGGTCATGGTGGCTTGCTGGATCGTGCGGACAGCCTGCTGGCGGCCGCTCCCGTATTCGCCCTGGCGGTGCTGTTGATCCGTGGCCTGACGGGGGACGCATGAGCGGCGCACAGTGGGTGACGGTGCTTGGTGCCACCGGTTCCATCGGTGTCAGTACGCTGGATGTGCTGGACAGCAGCGGGGCCGGGCGCGTCTTTGCCCTGACTGCACGCCACAATGTCTCCCTGTTGCTCGAGCAGTGCCGGCGTTGGCAACCGGTCTATGCCGTGCTGGTCGATCCGCAAGCGGCAGCGGAGCTGGCTTCACAACTTGCCGCGGAGGGTTCCCCCACCGAGGTGTTGAGCGGGACTGACTCCCTGTCCCGGGTCGCCTGTGACGAGCGGGTCGACACGGTCATGGCAGCGATTGTGGGTGCCGCCGGTCTGGTTCCGACCCTGGACGCCGCGCGCGCCGGCAAGAAGATCCTGCTGGCCAACAAGGAAGCACTGGTCATGGCGGGAGAGCTGTTCATGCAGGCGGTGCGGGAGAATCATGCAACCATCCTGCCCATCGATAGCGAACACAATGCCATTTTCCAGTGTCTTCCCGAGCAGTCCCGGCTGCCAGGGCAGGCGGCAGTGGGAAACAGCATCCGTCGTGTGCTGTTGACTGCTTCCGGCGGCCCCTTCCTGGAACTGCCATTGGAGGATCTGGAGACGGTCACGCCAGAGCGGGCCTGCAAACACCCCAACTGGTCGATGGGCCAGAAGATTTCGGTCGACTCGGCGAGCATGATGAACAAAGGCCTGGAGTTCATCGAGGCCTGTCATCTCTTTGCGCTGCCCCCGTCGCAGGTGAATGTGCTCATTCACCCACAGAGCATTGTCCATTCCATGGTTGAGTATCATGACGGTTCTGTGCTGGCCCAGATGGGCAGTCCTGACATGCGTGTGCCCATCGCCTATGGGCTGGCCTGGCCCGAACGCATTCCCTCCGGTGCCGAATTCCTGGATCTGGTCAGCAGTGCTGACCTGCAGTTCCGCCAACCTGATCTCGAGCGCTTCCCCTGCCTGGCCCTGGGGATGGAAGCCGCAGCCCGGGGCGGTGCCACCTGTATTGCGGTCAATGCCGCCAACGAGGTGGCGGTCGAGGCGTTTCTGGCCGGTCACATCCGATTTACCGATATTCCGCTTGTCATCAGGCAGACAATGCATCAGGCTGCTTGCCGCGAAGCCGAAACTGTCGCTATTATTCTGCGTCTGGACGCCGAGGCGCGTCAGCTGGCCAATGAACAGCTTGAAGCACTTGCCCGGTCCTGATTGAAGCGCATATCCGAACGGGAAATCCTGAATGTTTGAGACACTCATCATCAATATCCTGGCCCTGATTGTCACCTTGGGCATTCTGGTCACATTCCATGAATTCGGCCATTTCTGGGTGGCCCGTCGTTGTGGGGTCAAGGTCTTGCGGTTCTCGGTCGGCTTCGGCAAGCCATTCAAATCCTGGTATGGCAAGGACGGGACCGAATACGCAATTGCCCCGATTCCCCTGGGCGGCTATGTCAAGATGCTGGGTCAGGATGATCTGAATACGAACGCGGATGAGGGTCTTACGGAGGAATTGCGTCAGCAGTCCTTTAATCACAAACCGCTTTGGCAACGTACCGCCATCGTGGCCGCCGGGCCATTGGCCAACTTCCTGTTGGCAATCTTTGTATTCTGGCTGATCAATATCACCTACGGGCAGCGTGGTGTGGTTCCGGTCATTGCCGATGTCATGCCCGAATCGCCTGCGTATACCGCCGGCCTGCGCCCGGGCGACGAGATCATTGCCGTTGATGGCAGGGAGACCCTGGTCTGGCAGGATGTGACCATGCAGCTGCTCAACCGGCTCGGGGAGACGGGGGGAATCCGCTTCACCGCAGTGTCGCAGGAAAATACCACTCCGCGTGATCACTCCGTGCCGATCCTCAACTGGCATTCACGGACTGCCGAGCCCAACCCCCTCGGGTCATTGGGCCTGATCCAGTACACCATTCCGCCGGTGATCGATGGCGTGACCGATGACGGTCCGGCCGCCAGGGGTGGCCTGCGGGCCGGGGATGTGGTGTTGGAAGCCGACGGTCAGGCAATCAACAGCTGGATGCACTGGGTGCAGATCATACGTGCCCATGCGGAACTTGACCTGCCGGTTGTGGTCGAACGCGGGAACGAGCAGGTTTCATTGGTCCTGCGACCGGAGGTGGGCACCAGTGCTGAAGGTGACCGGATCGGTACCATCGGTGCCTGGGTCGAGCCGCATGATCTGTATGCCAGCCTGCCACCGGAAATGCGACGCGAGATCAGTTTCAATCCGCTGACCGCGGTCGCCCCGGCTGTCCGCGAGACATGGGATAAGTCGGTGTTCGTGCTGGAGTCCATCCAGAAAATGATCGTGGGGCTGATTTCCTACAAGAACATCAATGGGCCGATCACGATTGCCCAGGTCGCGGGGGAGACGGCCAGTTATGGTCCAGAGGTCTATCTGGGCTTTCTGGCGCTACTCAGTATCAGCCTTGGTGTGCTGAATCTGTTACCCATCCCGATGCTGGATGGCGGGCATTTGTTGTATTACGCCATAGAAGCTATCATACGCCGTCCTGTGCCAGAGCGGGTGCAGGCCATGGGTTTACAGGTGGGGTTGCTGTTGATTGTAGGTCTGATGACTTTGGCCATATTCAACGATGTTACGCGGCTTCTTTGAAGCCGGCAGTTGCCTTCACAACAACAAACAGGGGTCGAAGTTCGCCGCAGTGAACCTGTGAGCGTGAACGGTATTTCATGACTAGAATTTTTCTGACATTGAGTTTGCTGCTCAGCCTTTCATTTACAGCCCAGGCGCAAAATTTCACTATTTCAGACATCAGGATCGATGGCCTGCAGCGGGTATCCCCCGGTGTAGTCTTCGGTTTACTGCCGGTCGGAATAGGAGATGATGTCACCCCGGGTGTGCCGGCCCAGATCATCCGCGCTATCACCGCCTCCCAATATTTCGAGGATGTGGAAGTAGCCCGGGAAGATGATGTGCTGTTGATCACTGTCCAGGAACGACCCTCGGTCAGTGAAATCAACATTTCCGGCAACCAGGTTTTGCAGACCGAAGATATTCTTGAAAACATGGCGTCGGCCGACATCGTCGAAGGCGGCATTTTCACGCGGGCCACTCTGGAAGCCATCCGGCAGGGTATCCAGGAAGTCTATTCTTCTCGTGGTCGCTACGGAACCACGGTGGAGATCGAGGTCACCGATCAGCCCCGCAACCGGGTTGCCATTGATCTGCAGATCAATGAAGGCAGCGAAAGCCGGATCCGGGACATCAACATCATTGGTAACCAGAATTTCGAGAATGATGATCTGCTGGATCTGTTCGAGCTGGGTCTGCGGCCCTGGTATCTGCCGTTCAGCTCTCGTGACCGGTATTCACGCGAGCAGCTGTCCGGTGACCTGGAGCGATTGACTTCCCATTACCTCAACAGCGGCTTTGTGCGCTTCAGTATCGATTCCACACCCATCTCCATCACCCCGGACAATGAAGAGATCTATGTCACCATCAATCTCTCCGAGGGTGAGCGTTATCAGGTCAACAGTGTTGATCTGGTGGGTGATCTGGTCAATGCCGAACCCCTGCTGCGCGCCTATACCCTGATCGGACCGGGGCAGACTTTTTCGCAGGCACTGGTGACGGCCAGTGAAGATTACATGACCCAGATCCTGGGCAATCTCGGATACGCCTTTGCCAGCGTCGAGGGTGTGCCGGAAATCAATGAAGAAGACCAGACCGTGGACGTCATCTTCTATGTCGATCCGGGCAATCGCACCTATGTCAATCGCATCAACTTCCGGGGTAATGTGGCCACGGCAGACGATGTGTTGCGGCGAGAAATGCGGCAGCTGGAAAGCGCACCGGCCTCCAGCCAGCAGATCGAGTTGTCCCGCGTGCGTCTGGAGCGACTCGGCTACTTCTCGCGGGTCGACGTGGACACTGTAGAGGTGCCGGGCACCACCGATCAGGTGGACGTCGAATTTGACGTGGAAGAGCAGAACTTTGGCAGCATTTCCTTCAGTCTCGGTTCGGGTGGTGGTGGTGACTGGTTCATTTCCACCAGTCTGCAGGCCGAGAACTTCCTGGGTACCGGGCGCAGTGTGGCCATTGGCCTGAACCGCAGCTTTTTCGAGAGCAGCGCCCGATTTGCCTATGTGGACCCTTACTTCACGCCGGATGGCGTGAGCCGGGGTTTCAGTCTGTACGTACAGAAGCAGGATTCTCCATTCAATATCGCCAGTTTTTCCACCACGTCTTTTGGTGGAGCCCTCAATTTCAGCTACCCGATCAGTGAAATCGAGCAGATCGGCTTCAATGTGGGCTATGCACATACCGAGCTCAGTTCCGGGGGCTTCAGTGTCCAGGAAATCGAGGCCACACCCCGGTTCATGGACAATGTGAACCGCTTCATCGTGCAACCGGCGAATCTCAACCCGTACGAAGGGGAGGTCCGCGATGCCATCACACGGCCGATCGAAGATATGCCTGAGCAATTCTGGAACCAGCCGGCGGACCCGGGGTTCATCGACCGCTACGGCTCGGTGTTCGACAATGTCACGCTCAGCACGAACTGGGTGCGCAGCACACTGAACCGGGGGCAATTTGCCACTCGTGGCAGCTACCAGCAGGCTTCGGCGGAGATCACCGTGCCCGGCAGTGATCTGGAGTACTACAAGCTCCAGTACCAGGCCCAGTACTACTATCCGCTGGTCGGGGATGACTGGGTGCTGCATTTGCGCACCAATCTTGGTTTCGGTGACGGTTATGGTGAAGCCGATGACCTGCCGTTCTTCGAGAATTTCTTTGCCGGCGGTCTGTCCCGGGGTATCGTGCGCGGTTTCGACGAAAACAGTCTCGGTCCGCGCAGCACCAACCCGGTACGCTACCTGACCCAGCAGACCACATTCCTGCGTGATGCCGATGGCAATATCATTCTCGATGAGAGTGGGGCTCCGCTGAGCCCAGGCGGGCAACCTTTGTTTGATGGTCAACAGGCCTATCAGACCGTGCCGGTGCTCGGTCCTGATGGTCAGCCGATATTGGATGCCGATGGTAATCCACAATTGCAGCTGGCGACCCAGGCCCAGCAGTTGAGTCGACGCCGATTCAATGCCTTTGGTGGCAATCTACTGACCACAGCGAGTATGGAGTTGCTGTTCCCGACGCCTTTTGTGGAGGATCGTAGTAGGGTACGTACCACCTTCTTTGTGGACGCTGGTACGGTCTTTTCGACCAATTGTACCGAGCGTCAGCGTGCATCGAGCAACTGCTCCGATTTCGATCTGGGCGAGCTGCGGTATTCGGCCGGTGTCAGCCTGACCTATCTGTCGCCGTTCGGTCCGCTGACCTTCTATCTGGCGCGGCCTTTCAGCACCGATCCGGATGATCGGACCAAACGATTCGACTTCACCATTGGTGCCGGCTTCTAGGCCAGTATGCGGGCTTGACCCGCCTGTGCGATTTCGTTACAAGACAACACATATGCAGACACTGGCCATGGCGCTGGTGTTATAATGATCAATGAATCGCAGCCTGACCGGCTGCGGGCTTTTTCAAAAGCGGAGAATTATCGTGAGTATTATGAAAAAAGCACTTCTGACGGCGGTTTTTGCCCTGTTTGCGCAGTCGGCTCTGGCCCAGACACCGACCATCGGAATCATCAACCTGGAACAGGCACTGTTCAATACGGAAGCTGCGCGTGAATTGGAAGCCAATGTGCGTCAGGAACTGGGCGACGATGAGGCCCGTCTGGAGCGACTCAACAACGAGTTACGCGAACTGATCGAGCGGGCCCAGCGGGATGAGTCGATTCTGAGTGAGTCAGATATGCGGCGTCTCAACGCCGATGCCCAGGAAAAGCAGGTGCAGCTGCAGATGGTTGCCGAGCGCCTGCAGGAAGCCTGGGAAGAACGGCAGCAGGTTTTCGTCAACAGCATGCGCCAGTACCTAGGCCAGGCCATCGAATATGTTGTGGATAACGGGGGCTATGACATTGTGTTCAATGCGGAACAGGTCGCCTATTTCGACAACAGTTACAATATCACCGGTCAGGTAACTGCCCGGATCAACGAGCTGACCCAGTAACGGTTCCAACCATCCGCAACCGCGCAGACAGCAGGGCATCGACGTGAACAGGAAAACCAGCTATACACTGGGGGAGCTGTCCCGTCTGATGGATCTTGAGCTGCGCGGGGATGATTCCATTGCAGTGTCCGGGCTGGCCAGCCTGCAGTCGGCCGGCCCGGGTCAATTGAGTTTTCTCAGCAATTCTGCGTTCACTGATCAGTTGCGCACCTGCCAGGCATCCGCGGTCATTGTGCCGGAGGCGCAGGCCGGCCTGGTCAGGGGCGCCGCGCTGGTCTCTGGCAGCCCTTATCTGAGTTATGCCCAGGCTTCCCAGCTGTTTGCCGCTCTGGCCGACGCCGACCGTGATGAACCGCTGGTGCACCCCAGTGCCACCGTCCATGAAAGTGCCCGGATTGCCGATGATGTACGGATCGGGCCACATGCCTGCATCGGCCCGGATGTGCATCTTGCCAGCGGCGTGCGTATCGGTGCTGGCAGTGTCATCGAACACGGCTGCCGCCTGGGGGAGGCCACCCTTCTGCATGCCAATGTCACCGTGCATCATGGGGTGAATATTGGCAAGCGGGTGATTCTTCACCCGGGAGCCGTGATCGGTAGCGATGGCTTCGGTTTTGCTTCCGATGGCCGACGATCGGTGAAAATCGCGCAGCTCGGCGGGGTATTGATTGGAGACGATGTGGAAATCGGGGCCAACTCCACGATTGATCGCGGTGCGCTTGATGACACGGTGATCGAGGAGGGGGTCAAGATCGACAACCTGGTGCAGATCGCCCACAACTGCTTCGTGGGGGCCCATTCGATTCTGTGCGGCTGCAGCGCGATGGCAGGCAGCGCCCGACTGGGGCGATATTGCACCGTAGGAGGTGGCGTCGGCATCATCGGGCACGTGAGTATCGCCGATCACAGCGTGATCACAGGCATGAGCTTTGTCAATGAAGGCATCGACAAGGCAGGATTGTATTCTTCCGGCACCCTGCTGCAGGAAAGCCGGGACTGGAAAAAAAGCGCTCTGCGTTTCATGAAACTGGATGATCTGGCCAAGCGCATACGCCGGCTCGAGAAGGCAGTGAAGAAGAATGATTCAGGAACAGATCTATGATGATGAATATTGAGGATATCAAGGAATACCTGCTGCAGCGGTATCCCTTCCTGCTGGTGGATCGCGTGGTCGAAATCGATCTGGGCAAGTCGGTGGTGGCCTACAAGAATGTCTCCGTGAACGAGCCGTTTTTCGAAGGACATTTTCCGGGAAAACCGATCATGCCCGGTGTGCTGATCATCGAAGCCCTGGCCCAGGCTGCGGGTGTGCTGGGCTTCAAGAGCCAGGAAAAAAAGCCCAAGGATGGTTATCTGTATTATTTCGTCGGTGCTGATCATGTGCGGCTCAAGCGACCGGTTGTGCCGGGCGATCAGTTGAAGCTGGAAGCGACCATCATCACCGGCAAGCGCGGCATCTACAAGTTCGACTGTCGCGCTTCGGTCGACGGAGTGCTGGTGGGCAGTGCCATCATCCTGTGTGCGGAGAGGAAGAGTGACAGTGATTGATTCGCGAGCGATCATTGACCCCTCTGCCCGGCTAGCTGATGACGTGATAGTGGGTCCCTGGAGCGTGATCGGCCCGAACGTGGAAATCGGAGCCGGTTCCGAGATCGGCTCGCATGTGGTGATAAAACGCAATACCCGTCTCGGAAATGAAAACCGGATCTACCAGTTTGCCTCGGTAGGCGAGGACCCTGCGGACAAGAAGTTCGATGGCGAAGACACCTGGCTGGAGATCGGCGACCGCAACATCATCCGCGAAGGCAGCACCCTGCATCGCGGTACTGGCTCTGGCGGAGGCTACACCCGCGTG
>PWQG01000352.1 GCA_003556835.1 Gammaproteobacteria bacterium | reverse complement strand
GCTCTATCGGTGTGTTGATGCAGGTGCCCAATTTCCATCGTGTGTTGAAGAAAAACGACATCGATTTCGAGATGATCACCGCCGGTGAGCACAAACGCACCCTGACCCTGTTCGGCGAAACCACCCAGAAAGCCCGTGACAAGGCACGCGAGGATGTCGAGGATATCCACGTGCTGTTCAAGGACTGGGTGCAGGAGCACCGGCCGGTACTCGATATCGATAAGGTGGCCACTGGTGAGGTCTGGTTTGGCAGCCAGGCAATCGAGCGTAATCTGGCAGACCAGATCGCCACCAGTGATGACTACATCATGCAGGCCTGCGATGAGGCTGATGTCTACGAAGTACGCTACGAAGTGCGCAAGAATCTGGGAGACAAGATCGGCAAGTCCATGCAGCTTGCCCTGGATCGGACTTTGCTGGACTGGTTCCAGCGCCTGCGTGAGAGTCGCTATTTTTCCTGAAATCGCTGAAGACATGAAACAGTCTGTTCAAGGAGAGTCATGAGCCAGTCAGATATCGCGTTCAAAGCCCTGTGGATCGAGGAAGACAGCAGCGGAGAGAAGCCGCACTATCCGGTCAGTGTGTGTCGCCGCCAGGTCAGTGAGTTGCCCGAAGGTGATTTGCTGATCCGCGTCCGGCATTCTTCGGTCAATTACAAGGATGCCCTGTCGGCACGGGGCAACAAGGGGGTGACACGAAAGTACCCGCATACACCGGGCATCGATGCGGCCGGTGAAGTGGTGGAATCGGCAGTGGACAGCTTTTCGGCAGGTGACGAGGTGATTGTCATCGGTTATGACCTGGGCATGAACACACTGGGAGGCTTTGGTGAATACATCCGGGTTCCGGCGGCCTGGGCCGTGCAGCGCCCGCAGGGGATCACCTTGCGCGAGAGCATGATCACCGGTACCGCGGGTTTCACGGCAGCGCTGTGTGTGCGAAAACTGCTGCGCAATGGTCTCAAGCCGGGTCAGGGTCCGGTGCTGGTCACCGGTGCCAGTGGCGGCGTGGGTTCCTACGCCGTGGCCCTGCTGAGCAAGCTTGGCTTTGAGGTGACCGCCATGACCGGTTCCGCCTCGGCTCATGATTTTCTGCGCAAGCTGGGGGCCCGGCAGATCATCGATCGCAGTGAACTGGCCGAGCCCTCGAAAAAGCCCATGCTGGCCGAACAATGGGCTGGCGCCGTGGATGCAGTGGGTGGGGAGCCCCTGGGCAATATCCTCAAATCCCTGCAATACGGAGGCAGTGTGGCCTGTTGTGGTCTGGTGGCTTCACCGGTGTTTCCGGCCACGGTACTGCCCTTCATTCTGCGCAACGTCAATCTACTGGGTGTGGATTCGGTGGAGTTACCATTGGCGGAGAAAGCAGAGGTGTGGGAGCACCTGGCAGCGGACTGGAAGCTCGACAACCTCGAGGACCTGGCCACCGACATCGGTCTGGAAGAGTTGGTAGACGCGCTTGATGCCGTGTTCAATGGGCGCAGCACAGGGCGCCTGGTGCTGACCCTGGACTGAATGTGCCTGTCCCGGTCCGCGCTCAGGCGGGGCGGCGTCGGAACAGGGGTAACGGTTGGTCGATAGCGGGCTGATAGGCCTCGCGGAAATCCTCGAAGGCCTCCAGGCAGGTCTCCGGATCCTGGTCCTCACGCAGGGCAAAGCTGGTGAAACCGCAGCGGGCCATGAAGAACAGCTGGTCGCGGGCGACATCACCAATGGCGCGGATTTCTCCCTGGTAGGCCAGGTTCTGGCGCAGGGCCCGGGCCGAGCTGAACGCACGTCCGTCCTTGAACTCGGGAAAATTCAGCGCGATCAGTGGCAGGCGCTGCAGGCCCTCGCCCAGTGACTCCGGCAGCTCGTGGCTGTCCAGCCATACGCCGATCTGGCCTTCGTGCGTTGCCAGCAGCTCCTGCTGCTCCTGCCAGCAATTCAGAGGCACAATGATGTCCCGGCCGGTTTGCAGTTCCAGAGCGGCGGCGTCGGGGCTCTCCTGCAGCAGTACCCACGGGTCGTCGATCAGTTGCCGGTCCTTAATGATCTTTTGCATAGACCGCCTCCTTGAATGGTGCCATGCCGACCCGTTCATAGGTGTCGATGAAGCGTTCATTGGCCTCCCGATGCTGCTTGTAGACCTCGGTGATGCGGGCCATCACCGTCGGGATCTCTTCCTGGGCGAACGCGGGGCCGATGACTTTACCGATGGCGGTATCATTATCGGCGCGACCACCCAGGGTGACCTGGTAGAATTCCTCGCCTTTCTTGTCTACACCCAGGATGCCAATATTGCCGACGTGATGGTGTCCGCAGGCATTCATGCAGCCCGAGATATTGACCGACAGCTGTCCGATGTCCCTCAGCTCTTCGTGGCTGAAGTGGCGCTGGATAGCCTCGGCGATCGGGATGGACTTGGCATTGGCCAGGGCGCAGAAGTCGCCTCCGGGGCAGCAGATCACATCGCCCAGAAGGTTGAGATTGTCGGCTTCCAGGTTTTCTCGCTTGAGCTCTTCCCACAGTGCGGGGAGCTGATCCTGTTCCACATCGGCCAGCACAACATTCTGGTTGTGTGTGACACGCATTTCCCCAAAGCTGTAGCGGTCGGCCAGATCGGCCACGTAACGCATCTGGTCGGCGCTGATGTCACCCGGTGCAAAACCGGTCTTTTTCAGGCAGATCGTGACAATCGAATAGCCGGGCTTTTTGTGTTCCGCCACATTCTGGTCATGCCAGCTGGCAAAAACCAGGTTGTTGTCCAGGATCTGCTTCAGTGTTTCGCTTTGCGCCGGCAGATCCCGGTAGTCCGGATCATGGAAGAAGGCCTTGCAGCGTTCGACTTCGTCCTCGGTCAAGGTAAGTGGGCCATCACGCAGCACTTCCCATTCCTTCTCGACTTTCTCGCGGAAGGTCTCCAGGCCGGTCTCCTTGACCAGGATCTTGATCCGGGCCTTGAACTTGTTGTCGCGCCGTCCTTCCCGGTTGTAGACACGCAGGATGGCATCCAGGTAGCTGAGCAGGTGGCGCTTGGGCAGGAATTCACGCACCACCTTGCCGATGACCGGGGTGCGGCCCATGCCGCCGCCCGCGAGCACTCGGAATCCGATTTCGCCGTCCTCGTTGCGTATCATGTAGACGCCGATGTCATGCACCTGGGTGGCGGCGCGATCGTGTTCAGTGCCGCAGACGGCAATCTTGAACTTGCGCGGCAGGTGGGCGAATTCCGGATGGAAGCTCGACCACTGGCGGATCAATTCACACCAGGGGCGGGCATCCTCGATTTCCTGGGCCGTGACCCCGGCGTACTGGTCCGTGGTGGTATTGCGGATGCAGTTGCCGCTGGTCTGGATGGCATGCATCTCGACCTCAGCCAGGTGAGCCAGGATATCGGGCACCTCTTCGAGTGCCGGCCAGTTGAACTGGATGTTCTGCCGGGTCGTGAAGTGGCCGTACCCCTTGTCATAGTATTCGGCAATGAAGGCGAGTTTGCGCAGCTGCGTGCTGGAAAGCATGCCGTAGGGAATGGCAATGCGCAGCATCGGTGCCAGGCGCTGGACATAGAGTCCGTTCTGCAGGCGTAGTGGCAGGAATTCGGCATCGCTGATCTTTCCCTGCAGGTAACGGTCGGTCTGATCACGGAACTGGGCGACGCGGTCGGCCAGCATCTGGTGATCGTAGTTGTCATATCGATACATAGAAGCTTCGGTCTGTCCGGGTTGCTGCTGAATGAAAGGCGCCCTGAGGCTGGAGCGGCCGGTATTGAAGGCCGGCAATTGTAAACAAATGTCCCCGGCAAAGCCAGCCGGCCCTTTCAACTCTGACCGGTTTTGCTTGCAACTATTTCGTCAGTCATTAAAATGCCGATTGGATTTTCACGCAGTCAGCAAAGAGGTAACGGGTGATGAGCACCGATCAGGAAAACGGGGAATTCACTGAGCAGGACATCAAGGAAAACAACAAGGTTGACGCAATTGCCATCTTCGCGATTGTTGTGATCGTGGTGGGTCTGGCAGTATTTTACGTCAGCCGCTGAGGCTTTTCCTCATGCGCAGGACTGGTACTCAACTGAGTACCAGTCGGACGATCACCACCAGTGTCAGGACAAACAACACGGTGAAGATCAGCGCTGCAAAAATGAAACCCTTCACGGAACCTGCCGCAAAATCCCGCTTCTTGTTTTCAGCACTCTGCACGCCGAAACTGGCCTGGACCACACTCAACATCATGCGCCAGAAAGGCAGTTTTTCCGGTGTTCCGGAATCTTCTTCGTCACTTGAGGAAGAGCTTTTTTCCTCCTGATATTTATCCTTATTCTGCTCTGACATACTGCTTCCCTCCACGGGTCATGATCAGACGATGACTGGCGTCAGTAATTTTTCCGCCGTCTCCAGGTCGATGTTACGCCGTTCGGCAAAGTCCTGCAGCTGATCCTGATCGATTTTTCCCACGGAAAAGTATTTTGCATCCGGGTGGGAGAAGTAGAAGCCACTGACGCTGGCGGCCGGCCACATGGCATAACTCTCGGTCAGGCGCATCTCGATGTTTTCCTCGACCTGCAACAGGCGGAACAGGGTTTCCTTGTCCGAGTGCTCCGGACAGGCCGGGTAACCGGGAGCCGGTCGGATACCCTGGTATTTCTCGCGGATCAGGGCCTCGGTGTCGAGACTCTCTTCCGGATCATAGGCCCAGAACTCCTGTCGCACCCGCTCATGCAGGCGTTCCGCCAGGGCTTCGGCCAGGCGGTCGGCCAGGGCTTGGACCATCAGGGCGTTGTAGTCGTTGTTTTCTGCCCTGTATTTTTCGGTGAGGGCCTCGGCACCTTCACCCGTGCTGACCGCAAAACCGCCGAGATAATCCTGTCGCCCGCTGTCTTCCGGGGCCACGAAATCGGCCAGGGAGAGGTTGGGCTGCTCATCCGCCTTGCGTGTCTGCTGGCGCAGGAAACTGAACACGGTCTGCTCCTCGCTGCCGCTCTCGTCGAACAGCACCACGTCATTGCGGCCGCGGCGTGCTGCCGGCCAGAAGCCGATCACGCCCTGCGCGCATAACAGCCGGTTATCGATGATGTGCTGCAGCATCTCCTGCGCGTCCTTGAACAGATCCCGGGCCGCTTCGCCCACCACCTTGTCCTCCAGGATTGCCGGGTACTTGCCCGCCAGGCTCCAGGTGATGAAGAAAGGTGTCCAGTCGATATAGGGCACCAGCTCTTCCAACGGATAATCGTCGAACACACGCGTGCCCAGGAAAGCGGGGCGGGGCGGCTCGTAGGCCGACCAGTCCAGGTCCAGGGCGTTGTCGTTGGCCTGCTCGAAAGTGATGATGTTACGCCGCGTGTCACGGCCGGCCGAGCGTTTGCGGATCTTTTCGTACTCGGCGCGCACTCCTTCGATATAGGCCGGGCGCGCGGTATCACTGAGCAGATTGCTCACCACCGTGACACTGCGCGATGCATCGGGCACGTACACGGTGGTATTGTTCTTGTAGTTCTGCTCGATCTTCACCGCCGTGTGCGCCTTGGAGGTGGTGGCGCCGCCGATCAGCAGTGGGATCTGGAAGTCCAGTCGTTGCATCTCCTTGGCCACATGCACCATTTCGTCCAGCGAGGGGGTGATCAGGCCACTGAGGCCGATGATGTCCACGTTTTCCTCGCGTGCTGTCTGCAGGATTTTCTCGCAGGGCACCATGACCCCCAGATCGACCACATCGTAGTTGTTGCAGCCCAGCACCACGCCGACAATGTTCTTGCCGATATCGTGTACATCCCCCTTGACCGTGGCCATGAGCACCTTGCCCTTGCTGCGGGTGTCGCCGTCGCGCTTCTTCTCGGCCTCGATATAGGGCAGCAGGAGCGCCACCGCCTGCTTCATCACTCGGGCGCTCTTGACCACCTGGGGCAGGAACATCTTGCCGCTGCCGAACAGGTCGCCGACCACGTTCATGCCGTCCATCAGCGGCCCTTCGATGACTTCGATGGGACGGTCGTACTTGACCCGGGCCTCCTCGGTGTCATCGTCGATGAAGCGGGTGATGCCCTTGACCAGGGCGTGGCTGATACGCTCCTCGACCGTGCCATCACGCCAGGCGTCAGTGACCGCTTCCTCGGTGCTGCCGCCTTCACTGTACTTGGCGGCGATTTCCATCAGACGCTCGGTGCCGTCCTCACGGCGGTTGAGCACAATGTCCTCGACCCGCTCGCGCAGTTCGTCCGGGATTTGATCGTAGACTGTCAGTTGGCCGGCATTGACGATGCCCATGTTCAGGCCGGCACGGATGGCGTGGTAGAGGAAGACCGAATGGATGGCCTCGCGTACCGGGTTGTTGCCACGGAAGGAGAAGGAGACGTTGCTGACGCCGCCCGAGATCAGGGCGTGGGGCAGATGATCCCGGATGAACTCACAGCTGCGGATGAAGTCCACGGCGTAGTTGTTGTGCTCCTCGATGCCGGTGGCAATGGCAAAGATGTTGGGATCGAAGATGATGTCCTGCGGCAGAAAACCGACCTGCTTCACCAGCACGTCGTAGCTACGCTGGCAGATTTCGCATTTGCGCTCGTAACTGTCAGCCTGACCGTCCTCGTCAAAGGCCATGACCACTACGGCGGCGCCATACCGCTGGCAGAGCCGGGCTTTCTCGATGAAGTCCTCTTCGCCTTCCTTGAGACTGATGGAGTTGACGATGCCCTTGCCCTGGATGTTCTTCAGGCCGGTTTCGATCACCTCCCACTTGGAGGAGTCGAGCATGATGGGCACGCGACTGATGTCGGGCTCGGAGGCGATCAGGCGCAGGAAGCGCTTCATGGCCGCCTCGGAGTCGAGCATACCCTCGTCCATGTTGATGTCGATGATCTGGGCGCCGTTCTCGACCTGCTGCAGGGCCACGTCCAGGGCTTCGTCGTACTGTTCCTCGCGGATCAGCCGGGCGAAGCGCGCCGAACCGGTGATGTTGGTGCGCTCACCGACGTTGATGAAGAGGCTCTTGCGATCGATATTGAAGGCTTCCAGGCCACTGAGCCGGCAGCGCACGGGAAGATCCGGAATGCTGCGCGGTGGGAAGGGGGCCACGGCCTCGGCCACGGCGCGAATATGCTCGGGCGTGGAGCCGCAGCAGCCGCCGATGATGTTGAGAAAACCGCTTTCAGCAAATTCGCCGACAATGCTGGCCATCTCGGCGGCGCTCTGTTCGTATTCGCCGTATTCATTGGGCAGGCCGGCATTGGGGTGGGCCGATACATAAGTGTCCGCTATCCCGGAAATCTCCTCGATATGCGGACGCAGTTGTTCGGCACCCAGGGCGCAATTGAAGCCAATGGACAAGGGTTTCGCATGGGCCAGGGAGTTCCAGAAGGCTTCCACGGTCTGTCCCGAAAGGGTGCGGCCACTGGCATCGGTGATGGTGCCCGAGATCATCAGGGGGATGTCCACACCGGTGCGCTGACGCGATTCCTCCACGGCAAACACGGCGGCCTTGGCATTGAGGGTGTCGAACACCGTCTCGATCAATAGCAGGTCGGCGCCACCACTGATCAGGCCTTCGATGGCGATGAGGTAATCTTCGACCAGGGCATCGAAGTCCGTGTTGCGGTATCCCGGATCGCTCACTTTCGGGGAGATCGAGGCAGTGCGGCTGGTGGGACCAACCACACCAGCGACAAAACGGGGCTTCTCCGGTGTGCGGGCACTCATCTCCTCGCAGCACTGGCGGGCCAGGCGGGCGGCTTCGTAGTTCAGTTCCCGCACGATTTCCTCGGTGTGGTAATCGGACTGGGAAACCTGGGTCGAGTTGAAAGTGTTGGTTTCGATGATGTCCGCGCCGGCTTCCAGATAATCCAGATGCAGGCGTCGGATCAGTTCTGGCTGGGTCAGGGTAAGCAGGTCATTGTTGCCCAGCAGGTCGCTGTTGTGATCCTGGAAGCGTTCGCCACGGAAGGCGGCCTCGTCGAGCTTTTCCGCCTGAATCATGGTGCCCATGCCCCCATCGAGGACCAGGATGCGTTGTTCCAGGGCCTGTAGCAGGGCGGAGCGTGAGGCGGCGTTATTCATCATGCGAGGTTCCGTGTTGCTGTGTTCAGTGGGCTGGCCGGCGTTCCGGGAGGCGCAATTCTACCAGAAGCGGCCCAAGGCGTAATGCCCCGCAGCCGCATTGCGTGTCGGGGCTGGTCAGAAGGGGTAATAACCTAGTAAAATACTCCAGTATTGTACAACCATTGACCGAAACACGACGAGAGCAGTCTATGATCACCATTACCGAACCGGCCCAGAAGTATCTGGCGGAGTTGTTGCAAAAGCAGGATGTGGAAGGCATTAGCGTGCGGGTTTTCATACTTGATCCCGGCACTCCGAAAGCCGAAACCTGCCTGTCATTCTGTCGGCCCGGTGAGGAAAAGGAAGACGATCACAAGATGGCCCTGGATGATTTTAATGTCTGGGTCGAGGATCGCAGTGTTCCCTTCCTGGAAGAGGCGGTGGTGGACTATGCCAGTGATAGCATGGGCGGGCAGCTCACCATCAAGGCGCCGAACTCGCGCCTGCCGAAAATCAGCGAGGACAGCCCGCTCGAAGATCGCATCAATTATGTGCTCTACAATGAGATCAATCCGGGACTGGCGGCGCATGGTGGCATGGTGACCCTGGAGGACATTCATGACGACAGCGTTGCCGTGCTGCGGTTCGGAGGCGGATGCCAGGGTTGTGGCATGGTTGACGTGACACTCAAGGATGGCGTGGAGAAGACATTGCTGGAACAGATACCGCAATTGACCGCCATCCAGGATGCAACCGATCATAGCTACAAGGAAAATGCCTACTTCAAGTGAGCTGTCACTCCGCTTCAGGTTTTTCCTGTAGAGGGTTGATATTCAAGCAGTATGCTCTTCCAGGTAGCGCGCCTGCAGGGCCGCATACAGGCGGTCCTTGAAATCGGCGCGTGCCGGATCGAGTTCCGCCATAATATCCACCAGGTGCTCATTGTCTTCCTGCCCGGCCCAATGTTTGCGGTAGTGACCTTCTTTGTAGCCATTGTCCTGACGGAAGAAATTGAGCACATTCTTGCCGGTGTACTGCCGGTAGAGCTCGTTCCAGTCCAATTCGCAGTCAGCCATGATGCTGGCAAACAGTCCGATCTCATTGCGTCCGGCTGCGGCGGTGGCGGCCAGTAGCTGCAGTTTGTCGAGCAGGGTCATTTGATCGGGCTGGTAGTTGCGTTCATCGAAG
>PWQG01000402.1 GCA_003556835.1 Gammaproteobacteria bacterium | reverse complement strand
GGCGGCTTGGGCAACTCGACCCTGTGCCGTTCGGTCAGGCTCCCGCTGAGCGCGCGCAGAAAGGAAGACAGATCATCAATGTCCTGCTGACTGAGCTGGCGACCGAGTTGATGCTCGCCCATGACTTCAATAGCCGCTTCCAGGGTGGAAATACTGCCATCGTGCAAATACGGTGGCGTCGTGGCCACACCGTGTAGTGCCGGCACACGAAACACGTGACGATCCCGGTCCCGACCGGACCGCTCCGCGACGCCGATATCATCGGGCCCCGCTTCGCGCACCACGCCATAATAGGGTCTCATGGCTCCCAACTTCTGATAGGAATTGCCGCCCAGGTTGATGCCATTGTGGCAGCTCACACAACCAAGCGCTTCGAAGCGTTCCCAGCCCCGGCGGGCCTGCTCGCCCATGGCATCATCCTCACCCGACAGGTGGCGCTGGAAAGGGGTATTCCAGCGCACAAATCGCACCCTCTGGAAATGGGCCATGGCATCGGCCATGTTCAGCACGGTCACCCCATCTGGATAGGCGGCTTCGAATCGCTCGGGATAGTCCGGATCATTGCGCAGCATCTCCAATGCGGCATCCAGGGTGTTCGCCATTTCGCGCTCGTCCTGGATGGGTTCGAGGGCCTGATCCTCCATGGTGACCACCCGTCCATCCCAGAACTGCCGGAAATTGAATCCGGCATTGAACACGGACAGGGCATTAAAACGTCCACGTGCACCGTCCACACCAACGGAAACGCGCCGGCGATCGGCACCACTGAGGGCCCCGGCATGACAGGTGACACAGGCCAGGGAATTGTCCGCTGAAAGCCGCGCATCATGAAACAGGTCCGAACCCAGCTCGAAGCGCTGTCGATCAATGGTATCCGGATCCCTGGGCGGAATGGGCCGAAAGGGGCTGTTGGCCTGCGGGTGATCCGCATTGGCCCCGATCAGTGGCAGCTGCCCCAGGGCATGCTGGAAATTGCGCCAGGCCGGATCATCTGCCGGTGTAGCATGTACTGATGCAGCCCATAATACTGTCAGGAGCAGGGCGACCGGTATCCGGTGCATTGGCAGCATTGCTTGTTTCATCAGACTTTTCCCTGCTGCTTGTTCTCGCATTTACACACTCCGCAAGCAGAAACGGCGGCATCCGAAGATACCGCCGCTCTGTAAGTACCCGATCGACACCGGGTTGGTATCAGATCAAGGTCGAGGGCATGGCTGCCCGGTTTCGTCCCGGATCACTTCACTTCAAAGCGGTCAGCCATCATCACCTTTGTCCAGGCGTTGACGAAGTCGTTGACGAACTTCTCTTCGGCACCTGCGGTGGCGTAGAACTCCGAAACCGCGCGCAGCTCGGAATTCGAACCGAAGATCAGGTCGACCGGAGTCGCTGCCCAGAGCATCTCGTTGGTGTCACGGTCGCGGCCTTCATACACACCCTCGGCGTTTTCGGAAGGCGCCCAGACCGTGGACAGGTCGATCAGGTTCACGAAGAAGTCATTGCTCAGGGTACCCGGCCGGTCAGTGAACACACCATAGCTGCGACCACCGTGGTTGGCATCGAGCACTCGCATACCACCGACCAGTACGGTCATTTCCGGCACGGTCAGGCCCAGCAGATTGGCGCGCTCGACCAGCGACTCGACCGGAGGACGGGAATGGTCTTCCGCCACATAGTTACGGAAGCCGTCAGCGGTTGGCTCGAGATGCTCGAAGGAACGCACATCAGTCTGCTCCTGGGAAGCATCCGTACGACCCGGCACCACCGGTACCGTGACATCATGACCGGCATCAGCAGCCGCCTGCTCGATCGCCGCGGCGCCCCCGAGAACGATCACATCGGCCAGCGATACTCGCTTGTTGCCTGATTGACCATTATTGAAGTCGCTCTGGACTTCCTCCAGTGCAGCCAGTACACGATCCAGTTCATCCGGGCTGTTCACCTCCCAGTTGCTCTGGGGCTCCAGACGGATGCGGGCACCATTGGCACCACCGCGATTGTCCGTATTACGGAAGGTCGATGCCGAGGCCCAGGCGGTGCGCACCAGCTCGGACTGCGACAATCCGGTATCCAGGATTGCGGACTTGAGTGTGGCCATGTCAACGTCATTGACCAGTTCATGATCCACCGCCGGCACCGGATCCTGCCAGACAAATTCCTGGTCTGGCGCCAGGGCGCCCAGATAGCGTGAACTTGGCCCCATATCCCGTTGCATCAGCTTGAACCAGGCACGCGCGAAGGCGTCCTCAAACTCCGCCGGGTTCTCCAGCCAACGCTGGGTGATCTCACGATAGGCGGGATCCTCTTTCAGCGCGATGTCCGTCGTGAACATCATCGGCGCATGCCGCTGTGAGGGATCATGGGCATCTGGCACCAGATCGGAGGCCTCGCCATCAACCGGCTGCCACTGGATGGCACCTGCCGGGCTGCGGGTCTGCTCCCACTCGAATCCATAGAGGTTTTCCAGGAAGTTGTGGGTCCACTGTGCCGGGGAAACCGTCCAGGCACCCTCCAGTCCACTGGTGATGGTATCGGCACCGCTGCCGGTTCCACATTCATTCATCCAACCCATACCCTGGGCCTCGATGCCAGCGGCCTCGGGCTCGGGGCCTATACACTCTGCCGGGTCAGCAGCACCATGCGCCTTGCCGAAGGTGTGACCACCGGCAATCAGGGCCGCGGTCTCTTCATCGTTCATACCCATACGACCAAAAGTCATACGAATGGCGTCAGCAGCGAGTTGCGGATCCGGATTGCCGCCCGGCCCTTCCGGATTGACATAGATCAGGCCCATCTGGGTTGCACCCAGCGGTGATTCCAGCTCACCAGTATCTGGATCATAACGCTCACTACCAAGCCACTCGCCTTCCGGCCCCCAATACGTCTCCTCGGACTGCCAGGCATCTTCACGGCCAAAAGCGAATCCCAGGGTTTCAAAGCCCATGGAGTCCATGGCGGCGTTCCCGGCCAGGGCAATCAGGTCAGCCCAGGAAACGGCATCTCCGTACTTCTCCTTCAGGGGCCAGAGCAGTCGCTGTGCCTTGTCCAGGTTGGCGTTGTCCGGCCAGCTGTTTTCGGGGGCGAATCGCTGCATACCCCCATCGGCCCCGCCACGGCCATCAATGACACGGTAGGTGCCGGCTGCGTGCCAGGACAGACGGATGAAAAACGGGCCGTAGTGACCAAAATCAGCCGGCCACCAGTCCTGGGAGGTGGTCATCAGCTCTTCAAGGTCGCGCATCAGCTCGCCTTCATCCAGGTTTTCGAACGCATCGGAATAACGGAACTCCGGTCCTCGCGGATCGTGGGAAGCCGCGTTCTGACGCAAGGGTTCCAGGCTCAGGCGGTTGGGCCACCAGTATTCATTGGTGGGGCCTTCCTGGGCTCCGGCCAGATGAAACGGCGCAAACGCTGCCGTTCCGATGGCCAGTGCCGTATATAAAGCTAGCGGTTTCTTAAACATGGGGCGTCCTCTCTTCTTAAGGTTATGTCTGTTCATTACCGGTATGCCTGGTCACGTCATCGCGACCGAGACAGGGTTGTGGAAAACGCTTCCACAAGCTCTGATTTAGGCTCAGGATACCTGTCTAACGATAGCTGCACGATGACATGAAACAATTTCGCCTTCAGTAATTCCAATATATCTTTTAATGAGTATCAATAGTTTTTATATATCAAGCTCGGATAACGGGTGCAATTTCACCATTGGCTGCGTACAATTTTTTACGCTCGCAGATAACAGGCACAAGCCATGCCCGCCGAACAACCGTCCATGCAGGAACCCCCCGACCGGTATGACTACTGGAAACGCCTGGCTTTTCTTGGCAGCCTTCTGCTTGCCATCATCATCATGGCGTTGAGCTGGTGGATCACACCGGCCGACGATCGCTTTGTTGCCACGGCCTACCCCCCATTCGTCCTGATCTTCAGCATCATGTTCGTCCTGATGCTGAGCAGTCGTTTCCCGCAACAGACCATGGAGGGAGTCACCTACCTGTTGATGGCTGCCTTCATCCTTGCGCGCCTGGCATGGCATTATCACGCACCGGGCAGCCTTGACGAGCGCCTGCTGTTACTTGCCGGGGGGCACTACTGGGCCGTGGGTGTCATCATTGTCGCCAGTTTCATCGCCTTCGAACGCTATTCCGGACTGTGGGCCGGGACCCTCATCCTGCTCGTCGCGTCGCTCATCGCGCTGAGCGGAATCGCCGTGGAATTTCGCGATGGCGGTGTATCCGCGCAGGTCATCAGTTATCTGGCGCGCATTCATCTCTTTCTGATGGTATTACTCCTGGCCACCGCGATCATGACCCTCGCCCGCGAGCAACATCGACGCACACAGATCCGTGCAGAAATACTGGACCGTTGGGCCAATACCGACTCCCTGACGGGGGTTGCGAACCGGCGCGCCGCCTATCATATACTACGTAACCGCCTCCCTGAGGCTGAGCGCTACGAGCGCAAGCTGAGCGTGATTCTGCTGGACGTGGATCACTTCAAGACCATCAATGACCAACAGGGGCATGCCTGTGGTGATGCGGTGCTGCAGGGTCTGGCGCGCCGCCTGGAGGCCTGCCTGCGCGCGTCCGATTGCCTGGCCCGCTGGGGTGGCGAAGAGTTTCTGATCATCATGCCCGAAACCGGTGTCGAAGCGGCTGCCGAGGTGGCCCGTAGGTGCCAGGCCGCCCTGTCCGCCTCAGCAATCGAGGACCAGACCATTTCCGCCACGTTTGGAGTCGCCGGGTTCCAATCGGGCGACAGCATCGAAGCACTGGTCGGGCGAGCCGACCGCGCCCTGTATGCCGGCAAGAAAGTAGGCCGCAATCGTGTACTGGTCGACGGGGAGGCCACTGCGTATGCGTGACAGCCGGCTCCGCAAGCCGACTCCGGGCCGGCCCCGGCACCCCCGGCTCATCCCCCTGGCGGCCCTGCTGCTTGGTTGTCTGCTGGCCGCCTCCGCCAGCGCCGACTGGCGGGCGCAGCCGGTGACCACGACAGTGGGAGAGATCGAATTTCGTGACTGCAGCCTGCGCAATCCGGTGCAGCGCCGCCTGGCACAATGCGCGACCCTGATGGTTCCGGAAAACCATGACCAACCGGAGGGCAGGCAGATCGAACTGTTCGTGGCCCGCCTGCCGGCACGCTCCCCGGCTCGGGAACCCGACCCGGTGCTGGCCATCGCTGGCGGGCCGGGGCAGGCGGCCAGTGAAAGCTTCCTTCAGCTTGACCGCATGTTGCCGGGATTGTCCCGGAACCGGGACATCTATCTGCTGGACCAGCGTGGCACCGGACGCTCCAATGCCCAGCATTGTGATATCGACGACGCGCAGACCCTGATGCTGGAGCCCGATGACGAACAGTGGCGAGAACTCATGCAGCAGTGCCTGCAACAGTTCGACGGCGACCCGCTGCACTACAGCAGCAGTGCGGCAATCCAGGACATCGAACGCTTGCGACTGGCCCTGGACGTCGGGCAATGGAACCTGTTCAGCGTGTCCTACGGCACACGTGTTGCCCAGCACTATGCGCGCCAATATTCCCCGGCGGTACGCAGCAGCGTGCTTGATTCCGTATTACCCCCGGGCATGGCCCTGGGTCCGGATATTGCTCCGGCCAGCCAACAGGCGCTGGAACACTTCCTGCAGCGTTGTCACAGCGACCGCGCCTGTGCCGCCGCCTACCCGGAGCTGGACACCGGCCTGCGGCGACTGTTGGACGACCTGCAGGAAGCTCCGGTGGAAGTCGAAATCGAACATGCTGACAACCTGCAACGGGTAACCCGGTTGTTCACCCGCACTCACCTTGCCGGCTTGTTGCGTCTGGCCCTGTACAGCCCCGAGCAGCTGTCCATCCTGCCTCCGATGTTGCATGCAGCCTATGCACAGGAAAATTTTGCACCATTGGCCCGTAGCGCCACACAACTGCTCGAGCAGGTCGGCTCCGGTCTCGCCATCGGCATGCACAATGCTGTGGTCTGTACCGAAGATGTCCCGTTCTTTGTACTCGATGAATCCGTGCTGGAAGCCAATAGCGCCAGCTACCTGGGCGACACGATACTGCGCAGCCTGATGGCAAGCTGTGAGATCTGGCCCGCCGGGACACTGGACGACAATTTTCACACCCCATTGCAGTCCGACATTCCCACACTACTGCTCAGCGGCGAGCATGATCCGATCACCCCGCCGACCTATGCGGAACAGGCCATGCAGGGCCTGAGCCGGTCACGACATCTGCTGGCCCCCGGACAGGGACATTCGGTCAGTCCCCATGGCTGCCTGCCGCGCCTGATCGCAGAGTTTGTCGACACCACCGACCCGGGAGCCATCGATGACAGCTGCCTGCAGCGCCTGCAGGCCGCTCCCCTGTTCACCGATTTCCACGGACCGGAGCCCTGAAGGAGGCCAGCTTGATTGAAACACATGCCCTGTCAAAGCGTTTTCCGCGCAAGGGGGCGAGGGGTCAGTTCGTGACCGCCATCCATGATGTCGGATTCACGGCACAGGACGGTCGCATCACCGGTCTGCTGGGCCCCAACGGCGCCGGTAAATCGACCACCTTGCGCATCTTGGCCGGCCTCTTGCTGGCCGACACTGGCAGTGCCCGGATTGATGGGCATGACGTAGAGCAGCACGCCCTGGCCGCGCGGCGGCGCATCGGCTTCCTGCCCCACAACGCCGGGCTGTATCCCCGACTCACCGCCCAGGAGAACCTGGTCTACTACGCTGAACTCTGCGGCCTGACACGTCATCAGGCGCTCCAGCGCAGCAAGGAGCTGGTCGAACTGCTCGACATGCAGGAGTTTGCGCAGCGCCGCTGCGAAGGTTTCTCGCAGGGGCAACGCACCCGGGTCGCCCTGGGCCGCGCCCTGATCCACCGTCCCGGGAACCTGATCCTGGATGAACCGAGCAATGGCCTGGACGTTATGGCCAACCGCAAGCTGCGCGGCCTGTTGCGGCGTTTGCGTGACGAGGGACACTGCGTCCTGATTTCCAGTCACATCATGCAGGAAGTGGCTTTGTTGAGCGATCATGTGGCCATCATTCACGACGGCCGTATCGCATTATCGGGTAGCACCGAAAGCATCCTGGAAAGCACCGGACAGGACAATCTCGAGGACGCCTTTGTGGTGGCCATCGGGGAAACTCCGGAGCGGGTCTCATGAAAGGACTGCGAGTCATCGTACTGAAAGAGATCCGCGACAACCTGCGGGACCGGCGCTCCCTGTTTTTTGCTCTGCTCTACGGCCCGGTCCTGCTGCCCCTGCTGCTGATCGGCCCGCTGCTGCTCAATGCCGGTCAGCTGGGCGCAGACCGATCCCAGGTGCGGGAAGTGCCCACCCTGGGGGCTACCCGAGCGGAGAATCTCACGCAGTTCCTGAGACGCAACAACCTGGATGTGGTGGAGCCCCCGGCAGATGCCAAGGAGGCCTTGCACCGCGGTGAAATGACATTGCTGCTGGAGATTCCCGAGAGCTACCCGGAGGATTTCAGGGCCGGACGTCCCGCCCACCTGATCATCCACTACAATAGCGCGGACGATGATTCCCTGTTACTGCGCAGGCAATTGCAGAATGTGCTGACCGGATACGATGCACAACTGCGCCACCTGCGCCTGCTGGCACGCGGCCTGGATCCCCAGCGCTTTGAACCACTGGAGATCGACCAGCGTGATGTTTCCAACGAACCCCAGGGCCTGCAGTTCATCGCCCACATGATCCCTTTCCTGCTGCTGTTCTCGATGATGATGGGCGGCTTCTACCTGGCAGTCGACACCACCGCGGGCGAGCGTGAGCGCAACTCCCTGGAACCCCTGCTGAGCCTGCCATTGCCACGCCATACCGTGGTGCTGGGCAAGTACCTGGCCATTCTCTGTTTCGTCCTGCTTTCCCTGCTGCTGCCCCTGCTCAGCTCATTCGGCCTGTTTCGCCTGCTCCCTGACGATATGCTCGATGGCGTACTGGAAATGGGGACAGTCACCTTTTTTGTGGCCCTTGTGTCCAGCCTGCCACTGGCTTTTCTGTTGACCGCATTCCTGCTCGCCATCGCCGCATTTGCCCGCAACAGTCGGGAGGCTCAGACACATCTCAGCCTGGCCATGTTGCTGCCGATGCTGCCATTTTTCGGGCTGCAATTCCTGGATATCCAGAGGGACAATATGACCATGCTGCTGCCCATGTTGAGCCAGTTCCAGATCATGGAGCTGGCCGTCACGGGCCGGGACGTTCCTCTTGTCTGGCTGGCACTTTCCACAGCGGGCACCCTGACGGTTGCCGCGCTTCTGCTGGGCCTGGCTCTGCGCCTCTACAGCCGCGAACGCATACTCATGTGATCAGAAGCTTGCGTCCGCCTCGGCATCGTCCAGAAAGCGGATCTGTTCACCCATGCGGTAGGCGTAGATGACGGAATAGGCCAGCACGTTCTGCACATAACCACGGGTTTCGAAGAAGGGGATGGTCTCTATCCACATGTCCAGCGGCAGTGGATTCTCGCTGCTGCGGCGCAGCCATTGCCGCACACGGTTGGGCCCCGCATTGTAGGCTGCCGCCGCCAGCACACGGTTGCCATTGAACTCCTCCAGCAGCTCCGACATGTAGAGGCTACCCAGGGCGATATTGACTTCCGGCTCATACAGCTCGTCGGTACTGATCACCATACCAGCCGACTCCGCCGTCTGGCGTGCCGTGCCCGGCATCAATTGCATCAGGCCCCGGGCGCCGGCGGGTGAGCGGGCGTTGCGCATGAAGGCGCTTTCCTGCCTGGCCACGGCAAACAGCAAATGCCGGGACAGGCCGAGTTGGTCGGCGGCATTCGCAAAATACTCATCGTAGGCCAGGGGAAAGCGCAGATCCAGGTCGTCCCAGTAACCGATGCGGATCATTGCCTGGATACTGTTGCGATACCATCCCCAGCTCTCCGCAAGGCGACCGATTGACAGAATCTCGGCCTCGCTGAAATCGCGGGTCGTGTGCTCCCATTCGGCGAGGGCATTGACCTCATCCCCGAGCTGATAGAGTTCGTGAGCGCGCTGGATACCCGGATCACTGTAGAGTGCCTGCAGCTGTTCGCCATTGACTGCCACCGGGCGGTGCAGCATTTCGTATTCCCGACCCAACAGGTCAGCGGCCAGGAATCCGTAGAAATTACGGGTCCCGGCAAGATCACGGTAGAGGGATTCGGCCTCCGCCAGACGCTCCGTGCCGCCCTGCTGTTCCAGCAGGCGGGCACGCCAGTAGG
>PWQG01000119.1 GCA_003556835.1 Gammaproteobacteria bacterium | reverse complement strand
CATACGGTCATCGCCGTGCGTGTGTGGTTGACTGTTGATGGTGGCGTGGATACTGCGCCGTTGGACTATCGGGCCACCTACGCGGTGAGAGGAGGACGTTGGCTGTGAATGGCAATGAGCACGTTCGGCGGCGGGTATCCGGTTCAGTATTGCCGGTTGCTCTGTTGTTACTTCTCCTGCTGACTTTCATGACCATAAGCAGCATGGATGCGCTGGTACTGGAGGAACGTATGGCCGGGAACCTTCACGATCAGCAACGTACGCATGAACTGGCGGTCGCAGTGCTCCGGGAGGTCAGAAATCAATTGGACAGCGAGGTGTTCCATCCGCAGGGCAGTAAGGACGGCAGCACAGGCTTGTGGGTGCCTGAGGGACTGTGGGGCGGGGATCCTGCCTGGGTCGGGGATTCGATTCGGGATACCCAGTGGTGGGCGGCCCATGGCCGGACAATGTCCCTGCCCGGAGTTTCGAACGAAGTGCCAGGATATGTGGTGGAGTTTCTCGGAACGAGCGATGATGGGGCGTCCGGCACCTTGTCGGCAATCTACCGGATCACCGTCCGGGCGCCCGGCTACGGAGAACGCAGCACGCTGTATTTACAGACACATCATGTTGTGCGGCAAACATGACAGGAGTATGGTCATGCGTATACCGGTCAGCAGCGGATTCACCCTGGTTGAAGTATTGCTGGCTGTGCTGATCAGCAGTCTTTTATTGACACTGGCTCTGCCGGGCTACCGTGATTCCGTATTGCGGGCGGGACGCACCGAGGGGCATGCACTGTTGCTGCGAGTTGCCGCGGAGCAGGAGCGGTATTACTCCCGGCACAATCAATACAGCCAGTATGCGGATCCCTTCTCGGAGCCACCCGGCAATCAGCGCCAATCTGCGGGTGGCCGCTATGAGGCTGAGCTGAGAAGCTGCGACGGTAGGAGTCAGGAGCATTGTTTTGTCGCTGTGGCCATGCCGCTCGGGTCACAGCAGCGGGATGACTGTGGTGAACTTCGTTTGTGGAGTACGGGCTTGCGTGATGCCAGTGGCGGCAATCGTCAGGAATGCTGGTGAAGCTATCTCAGCTTTTCAGTCACTACAGTCAATGGCCTGGCCCTGGCTGTCCTGGCGGAACCCGTCTCCATTGTGGTCGCGAGCCAGTCGGAGTCTGCCGCTTCGGTTGACCACCAGTTGGTGATTCAGTCGGTTGTCCCCGTTGTCGGGACACCAGGTGAAATTGCCGTTCTGGTCGAGCAGTTGTCCCAGACTGTCGATCTGCAGGTATTGCCGGTTGCCAAAGGTGCGCCAGCTGATGCTCCCGGACAGCTCCGGCCACTGGACCATATGCACGATCATATCGGCTTCAGGCGCCTGTCGTGTGCCGTGCGGATCCACAAAAGCAATGAGGCCGTCGTTCCAGTCTCCGGAACAGCCGACCGCATCCATTGTGGGGCAGATTGTTACCTGCGTTGAGCCCGTGACAGCGGCACTGCGGGCGGCGCGGATGGCGCTGGCGGTGCTTTCCAGAACATGCTGACCATGTTGCTGCTGGAACAGTCCCGGGAGACCCGGCAGCGACATGGCCATCAGGGTTGTTATAATGCCAAACGCCAGCAACAGTTCCAGTAGAGTGAGTCCCCTGTGTCGATGAAACATGTATTTTCCTCCCTGCTTTCCGGCTTGCCGAGTCCGTCCAGCGGCCTTCCCCGTTCACTCCAGAGTGTAGTCCAGTCTGTTGGATTCTGCGTCAGCCGGGTCTGCTCGGGAGGGAGTGCCAGTGCGTGATGTCGTGATCATCGGGGCAGGGGCCATCGGTCTGCTCACCGCACGCGAGTTGAGTGCCGAGGGACTCGACGTGACCCTTATCGAGCGTGGTGCATGTGCCGGTGAATCTTCCTGGGCTGGTGGGGGCATTGTCTCGCCACTGTATCCCTGGCGGTACAGCGACGCCGTAACGGCCCTCGCGTCGCAGGCCCAGCACAGTTATCCGGCACTTTGTGCCAGTCTGCTGGAGGAGACCGGGATTGATCCTGAATTCGAGCCTTGTGGCTTATTGATGCTGGAGGCCGAGGATGCGGCCGAGGCCATGCACTGGGCCCGGCGCAGCCGGCGCTCCATGCAGAAAGCGGAACGGGAGGTCATTTATGAGCGTGAGCCGAGATTGTCCGACGATTTTTCCAGGGGTCTGTGGATGCCCGATGTGGCCAATGTCCGCAATCCAAGGTTGTGTCGTGCCTTGCAACAATCACTGACCCGGTTGCCCCAGGTCGATGTACTGGAGCATACCCAGGTGGAGGGCTTCGAACGCGATGGTGACCGTATCCAGGCGGTGCAGCTGCGGGGTCCGGATGGCCCGGCACGTATTGCGGCCGGACAGGTTGTGGTCTGTGCCGGCGCCTGGAGCGGAACCCTGCTTCGGGAGCTGTCCCTGGAACTGCCGGTGGAACCGGTCAAGGGCCAGATGCTTCTCTATGAAATGGAGGCGCCGCAGCTGCGTTGCATGATTCTTCATAAAGGAAGGTATCTGATACCCAGACGGGGCGGCCAACTGTTGGTTGGCAGTACGCTTGAGCACCAGGGCTTTGACAAGCAGCCCAGCAACAGCGCCTTGCAGAGCTTGCGTGAGTCGGCGGCAAGAATGCTGCCCATGCTGGCAGATTTGCCCGTGAAGCAGCAGTGGGCTGGTTTGAGACCGGGAGCTCCGGGAGGTGTACCCTTCATTGGTGCCTTGCCCGGTTTCCAGAATCTTTTTGTCAACGCGGGGCATTATCGCAATGGCCTGGTCCTGGCTCCGGCTTCGGCAAGATTGCTCGCTGATCTGGTGATCGGGCGTGCCGCATCACTGGATCCTGCGCCTTATGCGCCTGCCCGCAGAATTCAATCGGATACACCTGGCTGAATCAATCCAGACCCAGTTTTTTCATACGATAGCGAAGCGAGCGGAAGCTCAGGCCCAGCTTTTGCGCGGCGGCGGTCTTGTTCCAACGGGTCTGGGACAGGGCGGCTTCAATGGTGTTGCGCTCGATCGATTCCAGATAGTCTTCCAGCCTGAATCCGGGATCGAATCGGGTCTGCGTCAATTGAGCGGTTTCCTGGTTTGCTGTCACCGTTCCGCCTGGCCCCCCGGAGCCCGAATCGGTGGTTGCCGCAGGATTGTTCAGTTCCAGGTGCGCAGCCTGGATGAGGCGTCCGTCACTCAGGGTGAAGGCGCGTTGCAGTATGTTTTCCAGCTCGCGTACATTGCCCGGAAAGTGATGGTCCTGCAGGGCAGTCAGAGCAGACTCGCTCAGTCGGGGGACCGCGCAATCGTGCTCGCTTGCCAGGCGTTGCATGATATCCATCGCCAGCTCGGGAATGTCATCCCGTCGTTCCCGCAGCCCCGGTACCGCCAATTCAATGACATTGATTCGATAGTACAGATCCTGCCGAAAACGGCCGCCTTCCACTTCCTGGGCGAGATTGCGGTGACTGGCGCTGAGTATCCGCACATTGGTGGCCGATTCCTCCTGGGAGCCGACCCGGCGCAGGGACTTTTCCTGGATGACCCGCAGCAATTTGACCTGCATATGCAATGGCAGGTCGGCCACTTCATCCAGGAACAGGGTGCCGCCACTGGCGACTTCGAACAGGCCCGCCTTGTCGCGATCCGCGCCCGTGAAACTGCCCTTGACATGGCCGAACAGTTCGCTCTCCATCAGTTCCGCCGGAATGGCGCCGCAGTTGACGGCGACAAAGGGGCCATCCCGTCGGGCGCTGCACTGGTGGATCATGCGTGCAGCCAGCTCCTTGCCGCTGCCGGACTCGCCATTGATGAAGACCGGGGCCTGACTCCGGGCGACCCGCTGAATCTGTTCACGCAGGCTTTTGATGCTGCTTGACGAGCCGGTAATGAGTGGACGTTGATGCGCAGGCTCTGCATCACCATCGTTTGTCGACCGACTTTCAGGTTCAATGCCAAGGCGCAATGCGTCGTTGACCAGGTTGCGCAGTTTCTGCAGGTCGACCGGTTTGGATACAAAATCGAATGCTCCGGCCTTCAAAGCGCGGATGGCCGCTTCGGCATTGCCGTGCGCGGTGATGACGGCAATGGGCAGGGTGCTGCGCTGTTGCTGCAATTCTTACACCAGACAGATGCCGTCACCGTCCGGCAGGCGCATGTCGGTAAGGCAGAGATCGAAGCGCTGCTCACCGAGCAGGCGACGGGCGGTGGTCAGGTCGGGAGCCGCCACCGTATCCAGGGCCATGCGACGAAGTGTGATGTCCAGCAATTCGCGGATATCGGGTTCGTCATCAACAATGAGCACTTTGCCAGGCATGAGTGATTCCGCAGTTTGACTAGTGGTTCACTAGCTGATGTCCCTTCCCGGATGAGCAAAGTCGATGATGAAGCGGCTCTTGCCATCGCGAGTTCGACTGTAGCTCAGTCGGGCATGATTAGCTTCGCACAGTTGCCGGGAGATATAAAGGCCGAGCCCGGTGCCTTGCGCCTCTGTGGTATGGAAGGGCTCGAAAAGACGATCCAGTTCGTGATTGGGAACACCGGGTCCCTCATCGATGATGCTCAGCCGCACGGGTGTGTTCGGGGCGCGCTGTCCGCCACGGATGGTCAGTCTGTGCTCGCCGGTGGCCTGCCGACTGTAGCGCAGGCCGTTGTCGATCAGGTTGCCCATCACCTGCTCCAGCTGGCTGCTGACAAAGCGGATCCGGCAATCAGCCGGGCTGATCTGCAGACTGAAGCCATCATCAATTTGATGGGTTACCTGGTACTGTGCAATGAGTTTTTCCAGCCATGGCTTCAGCATGATCGTTTCCGGTGGTTGCTCTGACTGACGGGACAATTGCAGAACATCCTCGATGATCAGATTGATACGCCGACTGTTGTTGAGCACCATTTCCAGCAGTTGCCGATCGTTCTCATCCAGTTGTCCGGATTCAGCCAGTAACTGCGTTGCATGACCAATGGCGCCCAGCGGGTTTCGAATCTCATGGGCAATGCCTGCGGTCAGGTGTCCCAGGGAACCCAGCTTCATCTGTCGGGCCCGCTGGATGATGCGCGAATGGTCCTCGATGAAGACCAGCACAGGACTCGTCTGGTTCTGCTGCAGAAAGGCGAACTTGATGCTCAATTGGGCGCCTGAAGGCGTCAGTTTTTGCGGTTCGGGTTGACGGGACGGCTCTTCGAGCCAGGCAAGCAACAGCGCTTGCAGACCGATGGGCAGTGCGGGCGCATGATCCGTATTTTGGGTGCGAAGTTTCAACAGTTCCCTGGCGGAATCGTTATACATCAATATCCGATGATCGGCATCCACCAGTACAATGCCGGTTCGCATCCGCTGGATGATCCGTTGATTGATCTGCTCCAGTTCCTCGATATTGCTGGCCTGCTCCCGGGCCAGTTGCACGCTGCTGCGCATGCGTTGTGTCAGGTATTGCAGATAGGCTGAGATCAGGAAGAGCAGGACGCCAAGCAGGCCGGCCTGCATGAATTGCGCATTGCTGAGTAGCCCGGACCATTGCAGGTAGGCTTCGGAATACAGGATGGCCAGGCTGGCTACCGCGGGTAGCAACAGTGCCGGACGTCCCCGCATCAGGATGGCTCCGGTGGCCACACTGACCAGCAACAGAAGGCCCAGGCCGCTGACCATGCCGCCACTGCTGTAGGCGAGCGCAGCGATGACCAGGATGTCGATGAGAAACAGCGTTCCCAGGGTCCGGTCCTGATACGGCCGTGTTCCTCCGGGCACGGTGACGAGGGCCACCAGTAGCGCGTAGACGGCATACAGGCTGCTCAGCAGCAGGAAGCGCTCGGGATCGATACTGCCTATCCGGGCGGTAATCGGACTGATGAAATGGCTGAGCAGCAATATCAGCGGCAGGGTCAGCCGATAGATCGAGTAGATCTGCAGAATGCGGTTGTCCTGACGTGCCGTTTCCTGCAACTCCATGTCCCCGGTGCCCTGCCTCTTTGCGTCACAGCGATGATTGTCGGACAATACCCCAGCCCCGGGTTAATGGCAACGCAGGGCGCCTCAACCAATCAGGAGTGAAGTATTCATGGCGCAGCGACTATCCGTCGAGCTGGCACAGATCAATCTGCTCGTGGGAGACATAAGCGGCAATACCCGGCAGATTCTCGAACAGGCAAGGCAGGACGTAGCGGCCGGTTCGGACGTGATCGCCTTTCCCGAATTGAGCCTGACCGGTTATCCGCCGGAGGATCTTCTGTTGCGCGACAGCATGCGTCTGCGCGTGGAGGCCGCGTTGCAGGAAATCTGCACGGCCGCGCTGCCCGTTTACATTGTGGTTGGTCATCCCCTGCATGAAGAAGGTCGAATTTTCAATGGGCTGTCGGTCATCCATGCAGGATCAGTGATTGCACAGTATCGCAAACAGGCTCTGCCGAACTACGAGGTGTTCGATGAACAGCGGTATTTCACTCCGGGTAACAGCCCCTGTGTAGTGGAGATGGCTGGCATTCCAGTAGCCCTGACCATCTGTGAAGACCTCTGGCACGATCTGCCCATGGCCCAGGTGGCGCAGTCACCTGCAAGGCTGCTGATCAACATCAATGCTTCGCCGTATCACCACGGCAAGGATGCGGAGCGGCTGGAACTCTTGTCCGCTCGGGCCCGGCAACTGTCCATGCCAGTGTGTTATGTCAATCTGGTCGGGGGTCAGGATGAACTGGTTTTTGATGGTGGCTCCCTGGTGGTGGATGCTGGCGGCCAATGCCGGGTGCGTGCCGGGAGCTTTTCCGTACTGCGCAAGCGCGTGCAGATGGAGGTCGCGGAGTCCGGCGAGCTGCACCTGCGGGACAGCGATTGCGCCGAAGCCCTCTCCCTGGAGGCCTCCTGTTATCAGGCGTTGGTTACAGGGTTGCGGGATTATATCGACAAGAACGGGTTTCCCGGAATTGTGCTGGGCCTTTCCGGTGGTATTGATTCGGCCGTCACCCTGGCCATTGCGGTGGATGCCCTGGGCGCTGATCGGGTGCAGGCGGTGATGATGCCATTCGATTACACATCGGAACTGAGTCTGCGCCTGGCCGAGACTCAGGCCCGGGACCTTGGCGTGACCTACCGGGTCGTTCCGATCGGGCCTGCCTATCACAGTTTCATGGAGGCCCTGCAGGAAGAGTTCGAGGGCTATCCGGTGGATGTCACCGAACAGAATATCCAGGCTCGCTGCCGGGGGGTCATGCTCATGGCCATATCCAACAAGAAAGGTTCCCTGGTGCTGACCACCGGTAACAAGAGTGAGATCGCGGTGGGCTACTCCACCCTGTATGGCGACATGGCGGGTGGTTTCAATCCTCTGAAGGATGTCTACAAGACCCTGGTGTACCGTCTGGCCGAGTATCGCAATCAACAGACTGTCTCGGCGGGAGAGGTGCCGCGGATTCCGGAAGAGGTCATAACGCGTCCGCCTTCAGCGGAACTGGCGCCGGATCAGCGCGACGAGGACAGCCTGCCGGCCTATGATCGGCTGGACAACATCCTGGCCCTTTATATCGAGCAGGATCTGAGCGCCGAAGCCATCATAGCGCAGGGCCATGATCGGGATGAGGTGTTCCGGGTGTTGCGGCTGGTGGATCGTAACGAATACAAGCGTCGACAGGGCCCGGTCGGTGTCCGCCTGACCCGTAAAGGCTTCGGTCGCGACCGGCGCTACCCCATAACCAATGGCTGGACTCCCGGAGAGTGAGTCAGCCTGCCTCTGTCGGAAGGAGTGAGCCCATGCAGGACATCATTGTTGGTACTCTCAAGGAATCGCGAGAGTATCTGGATCGTTTCATGGACGATGAGAGCAATATCCGGGCGATTCGTGACGCGGCCGAAATCTTCATCAAGGCTCTGCGCGCCGGTCATGCCATATACAGCTGTGGCAACGGCGGCTCCATGAGTGATGCCATGCATTTTGCCGAGGAATTGAGCGGGCGCTATCGTGATGATCGCAAGGCATTGGCGGCCACGGCGATCAGCGATCCCGGCCATATCAGCTGCGTGGCCAATGATTTTGGCTATGAGCACGTCTTTTCCCGCTACCTGGAGGCGCGAGGTCGGCCCGGGGACTGCCTATTGGCGATAAGCACCAGCGGTGGCAGCCGCAATGTGCTGAAAGCGGCTGAATATGCCCAGGATCACCATATCCGTGTGGTAAGCCTGACTGGTGCGCCCGGCTCGCCCCTCGGAGAACTGGCTTCAGTGGATATCAGTGCCGGTGCGAGCGAATTTGCCGATCGCACGCAGGAACTGCATATCAACGTCATCCACATATTGATCGAACTGATCGAACGCAGTTTTTTCCCGCAGAATTACCATCCGACGAAACAGTGACCCGGGCCTTCCGGGTCGTGTCGGCGGCATAATCAGACCCCAGGGCCGGGGCCGGGCATCGGGGCTGGAGGTGCAGGTTGACCCACCGGCGGTCTGGTGTCCGCGGGCCCGCCCGGTATTTCAGTCGGTGCTCCTGGCGGTGGATCGCTGGGCAGTTCGCCCGGAGTGGTACCATCGCGGCCAAGCAGGCCGAAAGTGATGATGTTCAGCAAAGAGCGGCCGCCGGTGTCCGGCTGGGGCGCCACGGGTCGCTCCGGTCGTCCGGTCGGAGCGAGCGGAGTGTCATCCTGATCGGAGCCGAGCAGCCCGAAGCTGACCGTGTATAGCAAAGAAGGGTTAGTCACGTGGTTGCGGACGATGAAATCACCACCTGGGCCCAGTGTCTCGTGGTCGGGAAAGTTTTCCTGCAGCAGTGCCAGGGAGGTGTTGGCCAGGTCATCGAGTCCCAGGCGCATATAAGTTTCCACCATCAGCGCCAGGCCATCGGCGACCTGCGGGCTGCCCTGGAAGTTCTCCACCACATAGCGGCCGCGGTTGAGGGCGGCAATGTAGGCACGGCGCTCCATGTAGTAGTTCGCCACATGGATCTCGTACTGGGCGAGCGTGTTACGCAGGAATATCATGCGCGCGCGAGCATCGGCCGCATAGTCACTGTCCGGATACAGGGACAGCAGAATCGAGAACTCATTGAAGGCGTCACGGGCCCGGCTGATGTCGCGTCGTGCCGGGTCAGTCGGCATGAAGCGGCTGACAAAGCCACGGTTTTCGGAAAACGAGGCAACGCCTTTCATATAGTAGGCATAATCGATGTTCGGATGATCCGGATGCAGACGCATGAAGCGATCGGCTGCTGCACGAGCGCCTTCCAGGTTGTTGCTGCGATAGTGAGCATAGATCAGTTCCAGCTG
>PWQG01000449.1 GCA_003556835.1 Gammaproteobacteria bacterium | reverse complement strand
GCGAGCGTGGGTAAACGGTGAAATGCCGGGAACAACGGCGACACGACCCAACTCGACGCCGCCGCCAGATCGCTCGGGTGTAGAAAGAAAACGTGCTGTAATGGAGCTATGTACCCGTCAAACCTCCGCCGCTGAGGTTGCGCACAAATTCGGTGTCACCCGCCAGGCCTTGTACAACTGGCGTAAAAAACTGCTCGACGCCAAGACGAGGAACACCATGAAGCGACGACGCAACCAGGCCACTGATGACGATCGTGATGGATTGAGGGCCGAAGTAGAGACCTTGGAGAAACGCGTCCATGAACTACAACTTGAGCACGACATCCTCATCAAGGCGAATGAACTTGTAAAAAAAGACGAGGGCGTCAATCCGCAGACCCTGAGCAATCGGGAGAAGACTCTGCTGGTTGACGCCCTGAAAGACGCCTATCAGCTCGCTGAACTGCTCACGGCCCTCGACCTGCCCCGGAGCTCGTACTACTACGACCGGGAAGCTCTGCAGCGTCCAGACAAGTATGCCGAAGCACGACAAAAGATAGTGATGATCTTCGAAAGCAATTACCGATGCTATGGCTATCGACGTATAGGCGAGTGTCTGAGGCGCAGCGGCTCGCGACTCTCTGAAAAAGTGGTCCGCCGACTTATGGCGGAAGAGGGTCTGGTGGTTCGCAGTACAAGGCGTAACCGGTTCAACACTTATCGCGGAGAGTTGAGTCCGGCACCGGGGAATATAATCGCTCGAGACTTCCGATCGTCAGCGCCCAACAGGAAGTGGTTGACGGACTTGACCGAGTTCGCGATTCCGCCTGGCAAGGTCTATCTCTCGCCGATGATCGATTGCTTTGATGGCCTCGTGGTCAGTTGGTCGATCAGCCCGATACCCAATGCCGATCTCGTGAACGCCATGCTTGATGAGGCTATCAGCACCTTGGCATCCGGTGAAACTCCGACGGTACATTCGGATCGAGGCTGTCACTACCGCTGGCCAGGTTGGCTTCAGCGCCTTGAGAGAGCAAGCCTGACTCGATCCATGTCTCGCAAAGGATGCACTCCGGACAATGCCGCTTGTGAGGCGTTCTTCGGCCGGCTGAAAAACGAGTTCTTCTACCCGAGGCTGTGGGCCGGCGTCAACATGGAGCAGTTTATTGCCGAGCTTGACGCGTACATCCGCTGGTACAATGAAACTCGCATCAAGATGTCACTAGGCGGGAGAAGCCCTGTCGAGTATCGTCAGAGCCTAGGCATTGCAGCGTGAAAATTGTCCAAGATAAGCGCCGCACCCTCTTTTTTCGTCCCCTTTTTTCTGTTTCCTTTTCCTTTGTCCCTGGCTGTCAGGGACGCTTGACAGCCTCAGTCAGTGCTGCTCACCAACTGTGGCTCTTCCTGGTAACGGCTCTGGTCAGCATACTTCCAGTACACCTGGCCAAAGAACATCTCGTCCCAGCTCTGCAGGCCCCATGGCACGGATCGTGACGGATCCGGGTTGGCCGGGTTCTGCTCGGAGTTATCAAACGCGCCGATCGCCACAACCCGGGTGCCAGCAGGTACGAATTTGGGATCTTCCAGTTCGTAAGTCATCTGCCAGTTGTAGTTGTAGTTGGCGATATTGATCAGCTCCTCAACGCTTCCATCCGGAAGATGCGCTTCAAAACGCATGTACTTGCCGCGGAAGTGCATATGCGGCAGGAAACTGTACAGATAGGCATCGTCTTCCAGAGTGATGTGCTGCCGCACCTCGAAGTTCGGATCATACGGCGGAATATTGGTCCACGTAGGCGTGAAGATACACGCACACTCGCCCGTCATCCGTTCTTCAGGAATATTGTCATCATCATAGAACCATACGCCAATCCTGCTGTTGTCCACAGTTTCCTGACCGAATGTCGTGTAGTGCAACTGTAAGGCCAGCATGGAGCCCGGCTTCAGCAAGCCACCGGTGTTCTCCGGCTCGATGTGCGGAGAAGCACCCGGGACGTACGGAGCAATATGACCCACGTTCGGATCCGGGGCCTGGGTGAATCCACCACGCGGATTCTGACCCGGCTCAATCACCGCGTTCAGGGTGTGGTGCAGCACCCGCGGGTCACCAGCCACATACTGACTGGCTCGCACCCAACGCTCACGATCCAGTTCGATCGGCACGACCACATTGATGTAATCCAGCACACCAGTGGCCGGGATCGTCTGTTCGGGTACCTCGATTATCAGGTCCGGTTCGCCAAAAGCCCACACGGAATCCGGCCACTCCAGTTGCGCCAGCGGATCGGGACCGTCACCGCGGGGCGAGCAGGCAGCAATCCAGTCCATCACGGCGCGCTCATCCTCGACCGGCAAGGTCAGGTGGTTCTTGAAATCACCCACATGCGGATCAAGCTGGCCCGGGGGCATACGCTTGGTCATCAACACTTCGCGGATCATCGGGGACCAGCCCTGCACCATGGCATGGCTGTCCAGTGCGAATGGAGCAATACCACCGTCCCGGTGGCAATCAGCACAATTCTGGGCAATCACGGGAGCGACATCTTCGCTGTAGGAAACGGCGGTGATGTCCCGCTCGGGATAACTCACCGGTGCACCCTGACTGGCCACCTGGGCATTGCTGACCGGCTGGTCAGCGACAATGGCGGAAAGGGCATCAGCCAATGAATCATCGGCCGGGCCACGATAGATCACCCGGAAACTGCGTGGGTCGTACACCACAGCCTGCCCGAGGTGCTCGATGCCCATGGTTTCAGATACGGCCTGCAGATCGTCAATCAATACCGGGATGTCAACGCCATAGGCTTCAGCCTGGGCACGAACTTCTTCCCGATTTTCTCCCAGGGGGTTTATCATCATGAAGACGATACCCTCGTCAGCGTACTGCGCCTGCAGCTCGCTGAAAGCGGTAAGGGCTGCTTCCGTGTCAGCAGAGCCATTGCCCTGAGCCAGGAAGGCCACGGCCTTGTTGTTGTCATACCAGGCCATGTGGTGGAAGTACCCATCATGATCCAGTAACGCAAAATCACCAACCCGCTCGGAAGCCTGCGTGATGCCCGCCGAGAGGGCGAACGTCAACGCGGTGGCGATTGCTCCGGCAGTTTTCCTGCCTTTCGATTGAATCCAGCCAAGCATACTATTCTCCAGCCACAGCATCTTAATTCTCTTCATTATCAATAAATTATATTCAATTGGGTTCTATACTGCTCAAACAGAACCCGCCCAAAAATGAGCGCATTCATAATTAAGATCGTACCATTACCATGAGGCAAGTCAATTGGATTCGTGCGTCGGGCGCGGCAATGCGTCGAATGGAATTCCACGAGCGACGGATAACAGAAAGGCCCGGTTCACGGCCCGGTCAGGAAGCGTCCATGTCCTCGTTGAGCAGCATGGCCAGGGCGTTGCGAAGGTTCTTGCGGAAATGCTCTTCGCTGAGAAAACCGCAGAGAAAACCCTGCAGCAGATGATAATACAGTGCAAAGGCGCTCCAGGCGGTGGTTCCCGCAAAGCGGACAGCTGCACTGTCCTGAGCGCCCGGCTGCTGGGCGGCACGGCTGACCAGTTCGCGCAGCTTGCTGTAGGAAGCCCACATGATCTGCTCGATATCTTGACGCCGCTGTTCGGTATGGGAGAAAGACAGCTCCTTGAGCACGGTCCGGGAAAGTGCGCGATCCTTCCGATGGTACTCGATGTGGCCATCGAAAAAGCTCATGAATTGCTCCAGCAGGCTATCTTCGGGGTTGCTGCGGGCAAAAGAGGTATCGATCATTTCCAGAATATGTTGCTTGAAGACCAGTACCAGCAGGTCTTCCTTGCTTTTGGCATACAGATACAGGGTGCCCAGCCCGACATCCGCCTCCACGGCGATATCCTTGATGGTTGTATTGGTGAATCCCTTGTCCACGAACAGTTTTTCCGCAGCCTGCAGAATGCGCCGCAATCGTATCAGCTTCTTGCGCTCACGCAGGCCGAGCTGCTCCATGTTCTCCCTCTCCGCTTCCGCATCCGGCAAGCGGTGGATACTGCCTGATTCGATCATCCACGCTGTCCGTTCAGATACCAATCCATGCCATCATTGTGATCAATGGCCCATATAATGAGCAAGATTAGCACAGGCGACTGTGCCACAATAGTGACGAAGTCTCATTTCTTGATATACAGGATGATGCCATGCTGGAAGCCAGCCTGCGATTCTTTCACCTTGTGGCCCTACTGATCATGGCTACCAGCAGCCTGATACTGAGCCTGGGTTTGCGGCCCCGGCTGGATGCAGACGACATCAGCGCCCTGCGACGCGTCTCAGTGGCGTTCTGGGTCAGTGTGATTCCTGCGGCAGGGCCGGGCCTGGCACTGTGGTTCTGGGCCGGAAAACCCGCCGCGTTCTATAGCGGCAATCCCGTGTTCCACGCGAAAATCGGCCTGTTCGTGATTTATCTGCTATTGGCAACCGGGCCGACATGGTTTCTACACCGGCGAGCCACCGATGCGGAGGGTGGATTGAACGTGCCACGTGTCCTGCGTTGGTCCATGAAACTGCAGCTGATTGTTTTACTGATCATGCCGGCCCTTGCTTACCTGATGGCTCGCGGCATCGGTTACTGAGCGAGTACGCGGTTCAACCACTCGGAAATATCCGCAATCTCCTCCTGGCAGACTGCGTGCGGCATCGAGTAGGTGCTGTACTCCACCTCATGCCCCATCGCCTGCAGTCGGTCCACACTCTTGCGCCCCAATGACTGTGTGACCACTGGATCCAGCGTGCCATGGCAGACACGTATTGGGATGTCCTGATTGGCGGCGTGCGACTGGATGCTGTCCGCGGTCGCAAAATAAGTGGAAAGTGCCAGTATACCGGCCAGTCGTTCGGGAAAAGTGAGACCCGCCTCGTATACCACGGCACCTCCCTGGGAAAAGCCCGCCAGCACGATCCGCTCAGGCCGGATGCCCCGCTCCATTTCGCGACGCACCAGGTCTTGCACTTTTGTCGCCGACTCGCGCAACTGCTCTTCATCCACACGCCGGTGCACATCCATTTCCAGAATGTCATACCAGGCCGGCATGACAAACCCATTGTTTATTGTGACCGGGATGGCTGGCGCATGGGGAAACACGAATCGGATGGTGGATTTCCCGTCCAATTTCAGTTCCGGCACGATGGCGGCAAAGTCGTGGCCATCGGCACCCAGGCCATGCAGCCAGATGACAGCCGCGTCCGGCTCTGCCCCGGCGGGACTGGATTGTTCGATACAGGGTAAATAGGTCATACTCATTGGTGTCCGATCAGCGTCTTGAATGCGCCGATCATAGCAAAATGCCGGACACCATGGATACTTGCATCCCGGAGCCCGGCCAGCCCGCGAGAGACGCCCATGACAGCACTGTACCGTAACCCCCGCTTCATCCTGCTTTTGCTGCTATCCGCTTTGCTGATACAACCGGTGACCGGGGCACCTCTGGATCGTGCGACATTGGAAGCGGCAGTGGAGGATCCGACCCGGGACATCCAGGACCGGATGCGGGACGAGCAACGCCAACCCGCGGCTGTGCTTGAGTTTCTGCAACTCGAGCCCGGCATGCAGGTGCTCGATGTGTATGCGGCCGGAGGCTACTACAGCCACATCCTGTCGCGGGCGGTAGGGTTACGGGGAACCGTCTACGCCCAGAATGCACCGCGGTCACTGAACTACGACCAGGATCGAAGCGAGTTGAGCCAGGATGATGCCCTCAACCAGGCCATCGAGCGTGGCCAGCTGCTCAACATCCAGCGCATCGATCGCCGCATCGGCGAAATGAACCTGCCGGACGATTCACTGGATCTGGTATTGGTGTCGCAGATCCTGCACGACTATTACAATCGCAGCCCCCGGCGCGCAGAGAATGTGCTGGGTGTTGTCTATCGCGCCCTGAAACCTGGCGGCGTTATGGGGATCATCGATCACGACGGTCGGGAGGGTGCCAACAACGAACGTCTCCACCGAATGCCAAAAGCCCGCGCCATCGAAGTGGCGCAGCGGGCCGGTTTTGTGCTGGAAGCGGAAAGCGACATTCTGTCGGTTCCGGAAGACAGCCTGCGCCGTTCAATCTTTGATCCCATGCTGCGTCAGAGTGATCAATTCCTGCTCCGCTTCAGGAAGCCGCCGCTGCCTTGAAGCCGGGCACAGCTCAGTCGCGACGACCGATGCCCGAATCACGCGCCGCGCGCAAGGTCTGCATGGCATCGGCTTCCAGCAGATACCCATCGCGGAGATTCTGCTCGACTGCCTGCCGTACGAAGCGCAAATAACTGTCACGGTCCGGATACAGTGCTTCCAGCACGGACTCAGCTAAGGGCTCATGTGAGCCGTACAGACGACAGAAGCCGCCCCCGCTGTTCATCCCCGTATTGGTGGCTGTCGGCACGGCATGTTCGGCCAGCCGGATACCACCGAGAATGTTGCCGTGCGCGTCACGCTCGAACAGCACTTCAGGAGTGCTGGCCAACAAGCGGAACTTCGGCGCTCTCGGGGGCGGAAGATCTTCACCGGCTGATCGTCCCGCATCCGGTTACCACCACCATGCACCATGAAACCATCAAACACCGGATCCAGTCCGTGCACATGGTTGATGTAGGCAGCCAGGCGCGCGGCCGACTGCAGCGCCGCCCGGGCTATGGCGGTGAAAATATCGTAGGACAGCGTATCATCCATGATCGCGCCACCAGTCGATGTCCAGGTCCCGACCTGCATCCATCCGTAATCTTCACCTGTTTCCCCTTATCACAATGCAATCGCCTGTCCGCTTACAAACCGGTCCCGATCTTCTCCGGTCGCAGCCTCGCGGCATTCACCACGAAACCGTACAATCGCCCCGGCCCGTTCCCGATAACGCTCGAAAAAACCATCACGACAGTAGCCGGTTCTCTCCAGGACCTGCTCCACACGAGCCTCCAGCGCGCCTGGTGCCGGACCGGAAGAACGGCGATCGTTCGAGGCCAGGCCCCGACCATCAACCTGCAGTGCGGAAGCATCGCCATGCTGACGTTCGAAAACAAAAAACTTGGTCCCGTCCTCGCTGATGGACGGAATCAGCTGCTCCGCCGCCGGCTCCAGCGTAGAGGCGGGATCGCGTATCGCGCAGCCGTACCCGACCATCGTCACCAGGCACAAGATCATCCACCCGCGATAACAGCCATTGACTGTGATCATCGTTCACACCCGTTCATGAATACCCATCTATCTGTGGTCATCGGTTATAGCACGCTCCGCATACGCTGCTCCAGAGCTTCTACCTCCGCCTTGCTGAAGCGCAGACCCAGCTTGCTGCGACGCCACAGGACATCAGCCGCCGTCTGCGCCCATTCCGTCGACTCCAGATACTGCAATTCCCTGTCATACAGACCATGCCCCCAATGCGTGCCCAGATCCTCCAATCGCGAGGCATCACCCAGCAGGGCTTCGATGCAGCGCCCATAGCTGCGCACCCAGCGGCCCAGTACCCCGTCCGGCAACCAGGGATGACGCGTTGCCAGCTCCCGGAACAATGTGGCCTGATCAGCGAATTCACCGCCCGGCAACACGGCATTCGCAGTCCATTCCGGTCCCATATCCGGGAATATCGGCTTCAGACTTTGCAGGGCAGCTTCGGCGAGGCGTCGGTATGTGGTGATCTTGCCGCCGTGCACAGTCAGCAGCGGCGCCGGGTCGTTCTCGAAGTCCAGCGTGTAATCCCGGGAAAGAGAGGTGCTGTCGTCCGACTCGCCCTCGAGGAGGGGGCGAACTCCGGCAAAGCTGTGCAGGATATCGCCAGTCGACAGTCGCGCCCGGAAATTTTCATTGACCACCCGCAGCAGGTATCGTTGTTCATCTGCCGAAATCCCGGCTGCAGCCGGGTCCGCATCATACTTTTCTTCCGTGGTCCCGATGAGGGAAAAATCCCCCTCCCAGGGAATGACAAAAACGATCCGCCGATCAACATGCTGCAGCATGTAGGCCTCATTGCCTGCATACAGGCGGGGCACCACGATATGACTTCCTTTCACCAATCGCACGGACCGGCTGTTTGAGGATTCTCCCTGCATCGCGGCAAAGCGGTCCACCCATGGACCAGTGGCATTGACCAGGGCCCGGGCCTGCAACTGGTGTCGTTCCGACCTATTACAGTCTTCCAGGGTCACCTGCCACCCTTTGGCGACAGGCCGCGTTTCAACGCAACGCGTGCGTGTCATGATGCAGGCGCCTCGACCAGCCGCCTGCATGGCATTGAGTACCACCAGGCGTGAATCATCCACCCAGCAATCGGAGTACTCGAAAGCATGGCGCAACTCTGGTTTCAGGGGGCTGTCACCGCCCAGGCGCAGACTCCGGGAACCGGCCAGCCTGTTGCGTCTGCTGAGATGATCGTAGAGAAACAGCCCAGCCCGTAACATCCAGCGAGGCCGTAAGCCGGGCATATGCGGCAGGCGAAATCGCAATGGCCAGACGATATGCGGCGCCGCCTGCAACAACACCTCCCGCTCCGCCAGGGCCTGCCGCACCAGGGAGAACTCGTAGTACTCCAGATAGCGCAATCCGCCGTGAATCAGCTTGGTACTCGCCGAGGAAGTCCCTGCGGCCAGGTCCGACTGTTCACAGAGTGCCACCCGCAAGCCGCGTCCGGCCGCATCAGCAGCAATACCGCAGCCATTGACGCCACCGCCCACAACAAGTAGGTCGTATTCAGGAATCGCATCCTGCATGATTCAGTGTCTCCGGCCTATGTGGGATTGCCCGATATGCTGTAGTACCATACGGCACAGTACTCTGGATGAGGAACATTGGATCATGACCGATCATCTATTGGCAATCGATCAGGGGACGACCAGCAGCCGGGCCATCGTTTTCGAAGCTGACGGCACCCGCGCCGGCATGGCCCAGCAAGAGTACCCACAACACTACCCGAAAGATGGCTGGGTTGAACACGATCCCGCTGATATCTGGCAGACCAGCCTGGCAGCCTGTCGCGAAGCGCTGAAGGACGCTCAACTCGAAGCCGACTCCATCCGTGCCATCGGTATCAGCAATCAGCGGGAAACGACGCTGATCTGGGATCGGGACAGCGGACAACCCATCCATCGAGCAATCGTCTGGCAGGATCGACGCACCAGTGCGTACTGCCGGGACATTGCGACCCGACTGGAGCGTGAATCACGCCCCGATCTGGTACAGCGCAAAACCGGACTGCTGTTGGATCCATATTTCTCGGCCAGCAAGATCCATTGGTTGCTGGAAAACGTGCCCGGGGCGCGGGAAGCTGCAGAAGCCGGCCGACTGGCCTTCGGTACCGTGGACACCT
>PWQG01000290.1 GCA_003556835.1 Gammaproteobacteria bacterium | reverse complement strand
TGGCTGCATGTCAGCGGACGACGCGGAAGCGCTCGGGAGCCAGCTGCATGAGCCGGACACAATGGAAATTCCTGACCCTGTTCCTGTGGCTCCTGGCCCTTTTCCTGGCCGCATGGACACTCCGGCAGTTGCCACTGGAAGACATCATTGCCCGCCTGGGCCTACTAACATGGAGCGATTGGTTGCTGTGGGTGTCGATCAATATCGCCATACTGTACCTGGCGGTGAAGCGCTGGCAACTGCTGGGGCAGGCACTGGATGCGCCCTTGTCTCTTGCCTGGCTTTTCCGCCTGCGTCAGGCCGGCAGCGCCGTCAGTTTCCTGACCCCCGGCCCTCACTTCGGTGGCGAGCCACTGCAACTGTATTGGCTGCATTGGTACTGTCGACTGCCCCTGCACCGGGCCGTGGCTATGCTGGGCCTGGACCGTTTCATGGAGACCGGTACCAATATTGCGGTGCTGCTTGCCGGTGTGCTGATGCTGCTTGGTACCACCATTCTGCCGGTAGGAGAATGGCTGCAAATCTCCGCCATCCTTGCTGCCGTGCTCAGCGTGATGCTGGTCCTTTCCATGCTGGTGCTGCAACATCCAATCTGGCTGGCGCAGCGCTTCCGGCCACTGGCACTGCGCTGGCGCCGGACGAAAGAAACCGACGGGCGTGAAAGTGGCTGGCTTGCACTCGTGGAGCTGCTGCGCAGCGCCCTGTCACATCAGCGCCCCCGTCTCTGGTTGGCCCTGGCAGTGTCGCTGGGTGGCTGGGCGGCCCTGCTGATCGAATTGACCCTGCTTCTGCACCTGCTGGGGGTGACCGCATCATGGCTGGATATCGTGTTGATCATGGTGGCAATGCGGCTGGCGATGCTGCTGCCTGTGCCCGGTGGCATTGGTACTATCGAAGCCTCGGTACTGTGGTCCTTCCAATTGCTGGGTTTGCCAGTAGCGGCGGCCGCGGGCTTGATTGCACTGATCCGGTTGCGGGACGTGGTGGTACTGCTCATCGGGCTGGGCTGCCTGGCCAGCTTCCGCCGGCTGCGCGACAATGACCTCCCTGCCGCGGATTCAGCTACCCGATAAGAGACAAGCTTGTCGTGGAAACCGGCAGGCAAAGCGTCAATGCGCGGAATCGCCACGCAGGGACTGTTCCAATTCCTTGGTCTTGGTGATGTCGACCATCGTGATCACAACCCCGTCGATCACATCGTCGACCCTGTGGTACGGCATGATGGACACGGTGAACCAGCGGTCATCATTGGCCAGCACCTGTTTTTCCGAAACCTGCAGGCTGCGCAGGGTCTGCTCGGCATCTTCACTCAGCTCCGGATAGTCGAGGATGGAAGACAGCTCACTCAATGGCCGACCGATATCACCCTCACGGAGACTGATAATCTTTGCGGCACGATCGGTGTAGCGCCTGACATGCAATTGCTTGTCCAGGAACAATACCGCGATCTCGATGCTGTTGAGCACATTCTTCATGTCGCTCTGGGCCAGCGCCAGGTCATCCAGTTTTGCTCGCAACTCATTGTTGATGGTCTGCAGTTCCTCGTTCATGGACTGCATCTCTTCCTTGGAGGTGGTCAGCTCCTCATTGGCCGACTGCAGTTCCTCATTGGTCGATTGCAGCTCTTCATTGGAGGCCTGCAATTCCTCCCGGGTGGAGCGGGCTTCCTCGCGCAGCGACAGGATTTCATCCCGGTACTGCTGCAACTGGGCTTCTTGCGCTGTCTCCGGCGTCTGCTCGTCCTCGGGCGCCGATCGCAATGGCCTGTCGCGGAACACTACCATGGTCATGCCCTCCAGGCTGGACGGCGTATGCAGTGCCTGCAAGGTGACGTCTACCGGCTGGCGACCGGTCGGCGTTTCCACCTGCAAGGCATGCAGTTGGACCGGATCCTTGCTGCCCGAAGCCTGCTTGAATGCGCTCGCGATAGGTTCTCGCAGTCCGTCCCGCGCCATGGCGTGGAAGTTCCAGTTGGCCTTGCCTGCGGCCGGCTCCATGTATTTCCCCGTGCGTCCACTGATGTAGACGATATCCCCATCATGGTTGAGCACAACGGCCGCCGGTGCATATACCTGCAGCAGGACATGATCAGCGGCTGCTTGCAGATTATCGGTGACAGGGCTGTTGTTATTTCTCGGTGCCACGCCATTCTCCTTGATCTGTTGGTGTCGTGATGTCGGGGAGTGCAGCAGAATCGAGGGGCCGGGTAAAACCGAGTCACCATCCCTCCGGTACAGGCGTTGCCTCGAATCAATGGCTGCAAACAGGTCCCCGGACCGCCCGATGGTTTCGGAACTGCCCAGCATCAACACGCCTGCATCACGCAGGCAGTAATGGAACAGGGGCAGCAGCTTGCGCTGCAATTTCGTGTCGAAATAGATCAGCAGGTTCCGGCAGATGAGCAGGTCCAGCCGGGTGAACGGCGGGTCCAGGACCACATCGTGCTGGGCAAACAGCACCATATCACGGATATTCTCGTGAATCCGGTATCCGCTATCGCTGCGGGTGAAGAAGCGCTTCAGTCGCTCCGCGGATACTTCCTCGCGGATCGAAAGCGGAAAACGACCGCGGCGCGCCGCGGCAATGGCATCCGGATTGAGATCGGACGCAAAAATCTTAAGTTCGAAATCCCGGCTTTCCGGCATGCGATCCATGGCTTCGTGAAACAGCATGGCCAGGGAAAAAGGCTCTTCTCCCGTCGAACAACCAACGGACCAGGCGCGCAACTCGCGCTCCTCTGAGCGTTCAGCCAGCAGCGCGGGCAGGGCTTTTTCGGACAGCGCCTTCCAGGCTTCCGTGTCCCGGAAGAAACCCGTCACTCCGATCAGCAACTCCTTGAACAGGAGATCGATTTCACCAGGGTTGTTTTCCAGGAAGTCGACATAGCCTTCCATGGAGGAAACACCGTGAATGGCCATACGTCGCCCGATACGCCGATGCATCGTGCTCGGTTTGTAGAGTGAAAAATCGTGTCGAGTCTGGTGGCGAAGCAATTCCATGAGTCGCTTCAGCGGAGCGCGTTCGGGTTCCTTCGCTGTTGTTTCGATTGCCTGATCCGGCTCCCGCCCGAAATAGGCTGCCAGGCGTTCAGGCAACTCGCCAGGCTCGGCGATGATGTCCACACAGCCGGCATCGATGGCGCTGCGTGGCATGGCGTCAAAGTCCGCCGTATCGGGATCCTGCGCCAGCGTCAGCCCGCCCACTGCCTTGATCGCCTGCATCCCCGGCGTGCCGTCCGAACCCATGCCCGAAAGCAGGACCGCAATGGCGCGCTCGCCCTGCGCACGGGCCAGTGATGAAAACAGGACATTGATCGGCAGCCGCAGGCCCCTGCGCTCGTCGGGATGGGACAACTCCAGATGCTCATCGACCACGCGCAGTTCCGTATCGGGCGGGATGACAAACACCGTATCGGGCTCAATGCGCATCCTCTGCCCGGCCTCATGAACAGGCATCGGGGTAATGCGCTGCAGCAATTCGACCAGCATGGTCTCATGGGTGGGATCGAGATGCTGTATCACGACATAGGCCATGCCGCTGTCGGGCGGGACTGCGGAGAGGAAACGCTCAAGCGCTCCCAGACCGCCTGCCGAAGCGCCAATGCCAACGATACGCGTGGCGTCTGCCGGAACCTTACCTTGCTCCCTGGCGCTTGCTGAAGACATTCAAGACGGACTCACCGGACTCACGACCCCGAAAAGCAACACGCCGGTTTCCGGCAGGAAATGTCCGCTAAGCTCCAGTGTGACGGCTTTGTTGCTGCCGGCATCAACCAGCACCTCGCAACTGGCGGCCTGCTCGCCGGCTTCCAGCTTGCCCAGCAGCTCACTCCAGGGCGCACGACTTTCCTGCTTGAGGAAGTCATTCAGCATCTGGCCCAGCATCTCACCATGCCTGGTGCGCAACAGCCAGGCGGCCGCCGGATTGGCCTCGATGATCCGACCCTCCCGGGTCAAAACCAGGCTGACGACAGGTGTCAACTCAAACAGCGCACGGTGCAGGGTCAACTCGTAGCGCATCTCGCGCTCACTGTTTTCGAGCTCTTCGCGTTGCAGGTCAAGTTCCACCTGGTGGACCTGCAGTTCCTGTAGCAGACCGAGCGCCTCGCTGCTGCGCTTGGGATCACGCGCCATTGAGTACAGGAGGGACAAGGCATCCTTGTTCAGCGGAGCACCACCCAATACTGGAGCAGATCCCATCCTGAGTCGATTCTCGGCGTTGCGCCGCAGGATCAGCGCTTTCCTGTCGGATTCATTGAGGTAGGACACGAAGTAGCCTCCGGGGCATTTCAGTAGATTCTTTGCACAGTATCATGACTGTGAGTGCTGGCGTGACGTGCAATCCGGAATGGTCGAGCTTGAACAGCACTAACTCTTTCCCGGTGTATAGTTCAACAAGCGGTCACTTTCCCTTTTTACAACGGCGTAACATTCACAACTCAGGCGCTCCAGTTGCGGTCGATCCAGCACCTCGATCTTGCCCCGCGAATAGCTGATCACACCAAGTTTTTGCAGCTTCCCGGCAGCCTCGGTCACCCCTTCACGGCGCACACCCAGCATATTGGAGATCAACTCCTGGGTCATTAACAGACGATTCCCGGGGAGTCGATCAAGTGACAGCAACAACCAGCGGCATAATTGCTGATCGACGGAGTGATGCCGGTTGCAAACGGCAGTCTGCGCCATCTGGGTGATCAGTGCCTGCGTGTAATGCAGCAGCAGTTCCATCATTCCGCCATGTCGGCCGAATTCTTCCTTCAGCACATGGCGTGGCAGACTGTAGGCTGCCCCTGCGCTTTGCACCACGGCCCGGCTCGAGGTGCTCTCTCCGCCCATGAACAGGGATACACCCAGCAAACCTTCATTGCCAACCACGGAGATTTCGGCGGATTCGCCTTCGTAGGTAACGTAGAGCAGGGAAATGATGCAATTGAGCGGAAAAAACACATGATGCATTTCCACACCCGGCTCGTAGAGGACTTCCCCCAGTGAAAGCTCGACATATTTGAGGTGAGGGCGCAGACGCGCGATGCTCTCAGGTCGCAACGCAGCCAATAAGTGATTGTCTTCCGGCCTCGAAGCGTTTATTTGTGGAGCATATTCCGTGCCCATATCAACTACCTCCGTGGCTTCCAGAAAAACGGAGTGTAATGCCCGGCCCACCGACTATCTGTACGGTACCGCACATAAGAAAACAAAAAAACGCGCGGATGCCGGTTTTGCACAACAAGATCCGGTAAAACTGGTGAAAAAGCGCCCACAATGCGAGAATCCCGGACACATACGCTTCCAGAGGCCCCCTGTTCATGAAAGTCCCGAAACGCCTGCAACCCCTCATTGATGACGGTCTGATCGACGAGGTCATCGGTCACCTGATGAGCGGTAAGGAAGCGCAAGTATATATTGTACGCTACGGCGACGAGCGGCGCTGTGCCAAAGTGTTCAAGGAGAGCTCGAAACGCAGCTTCAAGCAGGCCGTCCAGTACCAGGAAGGCCGTGGTGGCCGCAACAGCCGCCGCAACCGGGCCATGAACCGGAAAACCCGCTATGGACAGAAGGAACAGGAGCAGGCCTGGCTCAATGCGGAAGTCGAAGCCCTGCGTCTGTTGGATGCGGCCGGCGTGCGGGTACCGGAACCCCTGTCCTTTGTCGATGGCGTGTTGCTGATGGAACTGATCACGGACGAAGAGGGCGACGTGGCACCACAGCTTGGACAGATGGCACTGGATCCGGAGCGCGCGCGTGAATATCACGGTCGGATCATCGCTGAAATCGTACGTATGCTATGCGCGGGGCTGGTCCACGGCGACCTGTCCCCGTTCAATGTGCTGGTGGACCGGGACGGGCCGGTCATCATCGATCTGCCGCAGGCGGTCAATGCCGCTGGCAATAACAGCGCAGAAAGAATGCTGGAACGTGATGTCGATAATATGCGCCGCTGGTTTGCGCGTTTCGACCCGACGCTGCTGGAGAGCGATTACGCCAGGGAGATCTGGTCACTGTACGAGAGTGGTGAATTGCATCCGGACAGCGTGCTGACCGGGCGCTTCGAGCATCCCACCGCCAGTGCCGACCTGGAAGACCTGATGGCGGTCATAGAGCATGCCCGGGAAGAGGAAGCCGAACGCATTGCCTACGAATCCGAGTCCGAATCGGGGTATTAGGGAACCTCTAATCGTAAACTCCGGGAGAGTTGTTCAGAGGTTCCTTAGCCGAACGGATGCCGGAAGGCCGCCCAGCAAGTGTCATTTTCCCACAGCTTCACGGTCAGGGCGCCGCCTCCGGGTGGCGTGATGCCGGCCAGCAGTTTCTCCGCCAGTATCCGGCTGAAATGCTCCAGGCTGGGGTTGAGGCCGGCAAATTCCGGCTTGTCGTTGAGCATGCTGTCGCGGAAGTATTTCACCACTTCGTCCAGCGCCGCCTCGATCTCCACGATATCCACCAGATAGCCGTGCTGGTTGAGGGTGTCGCTTTCAATTCGGACTTCCGCCACGTAGTGATGGGCATGCGGGTAATTCTCGTCGCCCCAATCCCCTCCAATGAGGAAGTGGTTGGCGATGAAATCCTGGGTGACGGCAACGGTATACATAGGCTTCCTGTCAATCCGGGTAATGAAACAATGCTTGCACGAGGCCGGATTCACCTTCATGCAGTTGTTGGTACAGGCTTCCAGCTTCGTCTAGCGGCCGGGAATGCGTGATGAGTTGTGTCGGATCGATCCGGCGGATCATCTCCCAGGCCAGGTGAAAGCGGCGCTGTTTATCCCAGCGTCCGCTCAATACCGGGTCAACGCTGCTGACCTGACTCGTGATCAGTTGCAGGCGATTGCGATGGGCCGCCCCGCCAAGGTCAATGGGCACGGCCTTGCTGCCATACCAGCTCCCGATGACGATTCGACTGGCATAGCCACTCAGATCAATGGCCAGGTTGAGGGCTTCCGGCTGGCCGCTCACCTCGTAAATGAGGTCAGCGTCGCTCACCTGCGCGGCGGCCCCTTCCGGAGTGAGGACCGTATCAGCACCAAGATGCCGCGCCAGCTCCTGGCGCTCGGGTCGACCCTCGACGGCAACCAGTTCCACCAGCGGATGACGCGCCAACAGCGATGTCAGCAGCAGACCGACAATGCCCTGGCCCAGCACCACAACCCGCTCACCCAGCAATGGACGGCCGTCCTGTACCAGGTTGACGGCGGTTTCCATATTGGGCAGGAATACAGCGGCTTGCGCGGAAAAGCCCCCGGGCACGATTTTCAGTTCTTCCGGGCTGGCAAGGAAATGGCTGGCATGCGGCTGGAAAGAAAACACCTGGCGCCCGATCCAGTCCGGATCAACCTCACTGCCGACCTGCTGCACTTCCCCAACACAGGCGTAGCCGTACTGCAGAGGGTAATCGGAAAGCTGTTGCAGGGATTCCAGTGAGCTGTCCAGCGCCATCGACCGGGGCAAATGTCCCCGATAGGCCAAAAGCTCGGTGCCCGCGCTCACCGCCGAGTAACGGGTCTTCACCAACAGCCGCTCCGGCCCCGGAGCCGGCAGGGTCGCCTCCCGCACCTCTACCTGCAGCGGTTCTGTAAACCAGAGTTGTGATGCCCTGGTTGTGGCGGTATCACTACTCATCCGGTTTCGCCTCTGTAGTGGAGCGATCCCCATACAATCAGTTCGTCCTCCAGTTGCTGACTGTGCAGCGGCGTAATATGCGGGAAGGATGACCTGTCCTGTTCACCCAGCCGGCCAATGGCGTTGTAACCACCGATGAACACGGGTGCCACGGTGAGCACGACGGCATCGGCCAGATGGGCCCGCAGAAAGGCCGTGATCACGGCCGCGCCCCCTTCCACCATCAGGCTGCGAATGCCGCGCTCGTGCAGCGCCTCCAGTGCCGCCTTCAGGTTCACGTGTCCGTCCGCGTCACCGGGCACAACAATCAGATCGCAGTCGCTGCGCTCGGTGGCCGCAGCCGGGGTGGTCAGCACCCAGCAGCGTTGCTCACCGTTCTGGCACAGTCGGCTGGAGGGAGGCATGCGCAATTGGCTGTCCATGACAATGGGCTGCGGATCGTTGCCGGTCCACTCGCGTACGTTGAGGCGGGGGTCATCGGCCAGAACGGTGCCGATACCGACCAGGATGCCGTCATGCAGGCTGCGCAACTGATGTGTCATACGCATGCCGGCGTCACTGCTGAGCGCAACCGTCTCGCCGGGATCGGTGGTGATGCTGCCGTCCCAGCTCTGGGCGTAGCACAAGGTCACATGGGGGCGTTGCCCGTCCTCTTTGGGAACGGTTGTGTGAAATTCCTGCTGGGCACTGACCAGCCATTGCTCAATGCGTTGATTGTGATTCATGAACTCACTGCGAACTGGCGGGCTTGAGTTGCAGAAGATGATCCATACGCTGCACCTTGGTCAACAGGTAGTCGGCATTGTCCGCATTGGCTGCCACTTCCAGCGACACCCGCTCCGACACATCGATACCACAATCCTGCAGGGCACTGATCTTGGCCGGGTTGTTGGTGATCAGTCGCACGGAGCTCACACCCAGCTCTTCCAGGATCAGTGCGGCCAGCGAGTAGTCCCGCCCGTCCGCCTCGTGACCCAGCATCAGGTTGGCATCGACCGTATCAAAGCCCTGATCCTGCAGATTATAGGCTCGCAGCTTTTCCAGCAGACCGATACCGCGGCCTTCCTGGCGCAGATAGAGAATCACGCCGGTACCGGCCCGCGCCACCATTGCCATTGAACGATCGAGTTGCTCACCGCAGCCGCCGACCGACTCAGGCAGCTTGACGCGCCCGACCGGGCGCGACTGGCGCCGATGGTCACAACGCAGCTGCAGGCACTCGCCCGCGCGGAGCTCGCCACCTCGTGGCAGCAGCTTGCTGACCTGGAGCGTGACGTGCAGGCACTCGGCTCGCGAAGCTCCCGTCGTGCGCTGCGCCGGTCGGACGATCCGGCCCTGGACGAGGCCGTCCTCGCGCTGGATGCAGCGGTGTCCCACCTGCGCACGATGCTGGGTCGGCTGGAGCCCCATGCTCCCGACGACCTGCAGGCCGCCTACGCGGCGACGCTTCAGCAGGTCGCCGGGCTGCAGGGAGCGCTGCAGGGACCGGCCCAGCTCAGCTGGCAGCGACGCGCTCGCCGGGACCAGCGACACGCCCGCAGCCAGCCACCGGAGCAGCCATGACCACCCCGACCCCCCGGCCCGTGCCGATGCACCGCGACCTCGATGGCGTCGTCCGCGCCGAGGTGACCGACCCTGCCGGACTGCTCGAGGCACTCATCGCCGCGACCGAGAGCTGGCTC
>PWQG01000237.1 GCA_003556835.1 Gammaproteobacteria bacterium | reverse complement strand
GATCAGGGAATAGCCATTGGAATGGGCGCCGGAGGATTTCAGCGCAATCAGGCGGTCGCCCGGGCGGACCTTGGTCTGATCGATGATCTGTGATTTTTCCACCACACCCACGGCGAAACCGGCCAGATCGTAGTCTCCTTTCTGGTACATGCCCGGCATCTCGGCCGTCTCCCCGCCGATCAGGGCGCAACCGGCCTGCCGGCAGCCTTCGCCGATGCCTTTGACCACCTCGGAGGCCACGGCGATATCCAGACCGCCAGTGGCATAGTAGTCGAGGAAGAACAGCGGTTCGGCGCCGCAGACGATGAGGTCATTGACACACATGGCCACCAGGTCGATGCCGACCGTGTCATGGATGCCGGCGTCGATGGCCAGGCGCAATTTGGTGCCCACGCCGTCAGTGGCCGAGACCAGCACCGGTTCCCGGTAGCCGGTGGGCAGTTCGCAGAGTGCGCCAAAACCACCGAGGCCGGAAAGCACCTCCGGTCGGCGCGTACTGGCTGTGACAGCCTTGATGTTCTCGACCAGGGCATTGCCGGCATCGATGTCGACCCCGGCGTCCTTGTAGGTCAGGGAGCTTTGGTCAGCCTTGTCAGTCATAGCGGGTAATCCATTGCGGCCTGGAAGTGATACCCGGAATGTGAACCGGGCCCTGAAAGCGCGCATTCTAGCATTCCGCAAGACATCAGTCAGCGTGTAAAAGGCGCCTGAATCGAGTATTATCGCGGCCATGAAACGGATCCTTGCAGTACCGCTATTGTTATCCTTGCTCTGGGCCCTTCCGGCCCTGGCCCTGCCTGTGGATGGGCTGTACCGGGAGGAGGTTCCGGTCAGTGACCAGAGTCAGCAGGAACGTAACCGGGCCTATCGGGAAGGCCTGGAGCAGGTCATCGTCAAAGTCAGCGGTCAACGCGAAGCGCTGCAGGACAGTCGCATCCGCACGGCGCTGGGCCGCGCGGCCGATTATGTCGAGGAGGTCAGTTACCGCACCGGTATGCGGCCATTGACTCTGGAAGAGCTCGATATCGCTTCACCGGGGCAGCCGACCAGCGTGCAACAGGCGTACCTGGATGTGCGCTTTGCCCGTGACTTGATCGACAGCCTGCTGCGCGATGCAGGCATACCGATCTGGGACCGGAACCGGCCCACGGTGCTGGTATGGCTTGTCGTGGAGGAGGAGGGCGGGCACCGCCAGGTGCTGGGTTCGGGCAGTGATCACCCGGCCATTGTGGCGCTGCGACGTTTCTCCCGCGAGCGGGCCATCCCCTTGCTGGTTCCCATTCTTGACCTGCAGGACCGACGTGCCCTGCCTGCGGATGAGGCCTGGCGCCTTGACCCGGAGCGGCTGCGTGAAGCCAGTGCCCGTTATGGCGCCGACAGCATTCTTGCCGGTCGCGTGCTGGAAGTCGCTCCGGGAGAATACGCCGGCCTCTGGCAATTCATTTTTCGTGACCAGGAATCGCGCTTCGATCATTTTGATGAGGATATCGCCGGGTTCATGGATGGGCCGTTGGATCGGGTCACGGTGGAACTGGCGCAGCATTTTGCCCTGGATGCCGAAACCCTGGCGCGGGAAGAGGATGTGACGCTGCGCGTGGACGGCGTGCGTGATCTGGAAATCCATGCTGGCCTGCTGGAGTATATCGAAAGCCTGTCGATTGTGCAGCAGGCCCATGTGGCACGACTGCAGCACGACCGGATCGAGTTACGTGTGCGCGTGGCCGGGGGCGCCGGACACCTGGCGGATTTCATCAGCCTGGATCGGGATCTGGAGGCGGTGGAGGCCTCCGACGACGCGCCGGCTGCCGGTCTGTTGCATTACCGCTGGACTCGCTGATGAACGACGCTGCGCAACGGCCCCGCCAGATTCCGCTGCAACTGCGCCTGGATCAGGATGCCACGCTGGAGAATTATCATGTCAGCGCGGCCAACCGGGCGCTGATCGACCATTTGCTGACCCAGCTCCGGGCCCAGGCGGAACCGCAGGCAACAAGCCGATCCGGTTCCGGCACCATACTGGAGTATTTTTGCTGGATCAGTGCGGCTGCCGACACCGGCAGATCCCACCTGTTGCAGGCCCTGTGCCATGAAGCCGATGCACTGAAGCTGCCTGCCCTGTATCTGCCGCTGGCGGAGCTCGATCAGTGGCAGCCGGACATGCTCGAAGGCCTGGAAACCCTGCCGGTACTCTGCCTGGATGATGTGGATGCCCTGGCGGGGCGGGACGAATGGGAGCGGGCCTTGTTCTCGCTCTACAATCGCATGGCGGAGAGTGGCAGTCTGCTGCTGGTCAGTGCCTCCTGCAGTCCCCGGGAACTGGCCGTCGCTCTGCCGGATCTGGCCTCGCGCCTGCAATCGGCGGCGGTGTTCCGCCTGCAGGCACTCGATGACGAGGACAAGATGGCGGCCCTGAAAATGCGGGCCCGGGCTCGCGGATTCGAGTTGTCACCGGAGGTGCTGCGTTATCTGATGGCGCGCAGCACACGCAGCATGCAGGACCTGCTGACCCTGCTCGATCGCCTGGATCTGCATTCCCTGGAAACCGGGCGACGTGTCACGATTCCGCTGCTGCGTTCACTGATGGACTGGTAAGCCGGCTCTCATTGCAGGGTGATGTGGTAGTGCTTGCGCATCACCCGTATCCAGTACACCAGGGCGCTGAACAGCGCGGCACAAAGCAGGGCGTAAACGCTGCCGTATAGGGCCTGTCCGGGCACAAAAGCCACGGTCACCGCGTGAATGAAGTACAGCAGGATGGCAAAGCTGAGCCAGGCGGCCGCGCGCGGGGACTGCGAGCGCAGGCCCGGCAGGAACAGCAGCAGCGGTGCCGAGGCCACCAGCCAGAGCACCAGGGCCACGGCCACGGGAGCCCCGGCGGCCAGCTTGACCACGGCGTCCATGGTGAACAGGCCCAGCAGGGAACCGTAACTGTACAGCACAGCGCGACGTGCCACGTATACCGCAAAAGGCCTTGTTTCTTCAGGCGAGGATTCAGGTGATGTATTTTCTGTCATGGTTCCCGGGTCAACTGCAGGGCGATATGTCCGACGCGACGGCCCAGTGCCAGGCAGAGTCGTTCCTCCTCGTCACTGATGCCGCGATCGCTGTTTTCTCCCGCCAGATGACTGGCGCCGTACGGTGTGCCACCACTGCTGCTGCGCATCAGATCCGCTTCACTGTAGGGAATGCCGGCGATCAGCATGCCGTGGTGCAGGAGGGGGAGCATCATACTGAGCAGGGTACTCTCCTGTCCACCATGCAGGCTGGAAGTGGAAGTGAAAACGGCGGCCGGTTTGCCGATCAGGTCACCGCCGGCCCAGAGTCCGCCGCTGCTGTCGAGGAAGTGTTTCAAGGGTGCGGCCATATTGCCGAAGCGCGTGGGGCTGCCAAGCAGCAGACCGCTGCAGTGGCGCAGGTCATCTTCAGTGCAGTAGATGGCGCCGGATTCCGGGATTGCCGGGGCGCTGGGCTCATGGTCCGGTGACACCGGAGGCACCGTACGCAGCCGTGCCTCGATACCGGGGTTGCGTTCCACTCCCCGGGCCAGCAGCCGGGCCATGCTGGCGGTGGCGCCGTATCGGCTATAATACAGGATCAGTATATAGGGTTCGCTCATGTCTGATGCGTTCCTTTCTTGTTGTCATCCGCCTGCTGATACAGGGCTGCGAATCGCTCGTCTCCGAGCTTTTCATCGAGAATGCTGTCAGCGTTCTTCAGGAATTCGCGCACAGCGAGCTGGTCCCGGCTGATTTCGCGCGCCGGCATATGATCGATACTGTGTGCACGGATCTTGTTTCGTAATTCCAGTATGCCCATGTCATGTACGCTGCCGCCTGGTAAATACCGCTTGGGTTCGTCCGAGGTTTCGTACACAAACTGGATGTCTTTCAGGGTATCCAGTGCGGCCTGCAATACCTGTGCGTTGAGATTACAGTGTTGTATCAGTTCCGGCATAGACCAGGGTGGCTCGCCCAGTTGAAAACGGCGGATGATCAATGCTGCCACCGTCAGGGTGACTTCCTCCTGTTCGGCGATGCTGAGCCGGGGAAGCTTGCGCCCGATGCGGGTGCGTGAAGGGTATTGATGGTAGAAGGCCACCGCGGAGCCGATCAGCATGACAAACCAGCCCAGGTAGATGAACAGCATCAACAGGATGACCACAAAGAAAGCGGCGTAGATTGCCGCGTTTGCTGATTCCACGGTGATGAAGTTGCGGAAAATCCAGCCCATGAGCATCCAGGCGAAAGTGGTGACAATGCCGCCCACCCAGGCCGAGGTGAAGTTCACCCGGATGTTGGGAATGAAACTGTAGACGAAGGCGAAAGCTACCGACATGAACACTATGGGCATCAACCAGCCCATAAACTGCAGGATCCTGGCGCCAAAGCGAAGGTCTTCGAGGTGCTCGACGAAGAAATTGGTGTTCACATAGGAGGCAATGCCGACCGAGATCAGAATCAGCAGGGGGCTGACGATCACGGCGAACAGGTATTCACTGATGCGGCTGCCAAGACTGCGCGGCTGGTTGACCGACCAGATGTAATTGAAGGCCGCTTCCATTTTCTGCATCATCGCCAGCACGGTGTAAAGCAGCACACCCAGGCTGACAAAGCTCAATACGTCAACGCGGATGTTGTCGACAAAGTCCACGACGTTTCCGGTGATGTCACTGGCGTATTCGCCCAGGAAGGGTTCGAGCACCCGCAACAGGGTCGGTTCCAGGGTGTTGTGCACCCCAAGGCCCTTGAGCACCGAAAAGGTCAGGGCCAGCATGGGTACCGAGGCAATCACAGTGTAGTACACCAGGCCCATCGCCCGCAGACTCACCTGGCCGCTACCCAGGTCACGGGCTACGGCGTAGATGATCTGCAGGGTGCGGAGCAGGAACCGCAGCGGAAGAGGTTCGTTGCCGCTGCGTTCACGCCAGAGAAACTCCTCTCCACGTTCGCGCAGCTCCTGCACCCTGCTGAACAGGCTACTGGTTGTGGTTGCCATGTCTCACACTCGCTGTGACAGAAACTCCATCACCTGGTCCAGGGGCACGGCTTCATTATCGCTGGCCCGTCGGTCGCGGTATTCGGCCTGGTTTTCCTGCAGGCTGCGCTCGGAGATCACCAGGCGGTGCGGGATGCCGAGCAATTCCATGTCGGCGAATTTCACTCCGGGACTGGTCTTGCGGTCGCGATCATCAAGCAGGACTTCGTAACCGGCCTCCTGCAACTGCTGGTACAGTTTCTCGCTGGTTTCGGTCACGGCCTCGGACTTGTGGGAGCCCAGGGGAACCAGAGCGATCTGGAAAGGGGCGATGGCCGCCGGCCAGATGATGCCGCGTTCGTCGTGATTCTGTTCTATGGCGGCGGCCACTATGCGGCTCACACCGATGCCGTAACAGCCCATGGTCATGGCTACGGAGCGGCCGTTTTCGTCCAGCACCGTGGCCTTCATGGCCTCGCTGTATTTGCGGCCGAGCTGGAAAATGTGGCCGACTTCAATGCCGCGTTTGATCGACAATGTGCCCTGGCCGTCGGGGCTGCCATCGCCTTCCTGGACCTTGCGGATGTCCGCCAGTTCACTCCACTGACAGTCACGGCCCCAGTTGGCATTGCGCAGGTGATGGCCGTCCCGGTTTGCGCCACAGACAAAGTTTTTCAATGCTTCCACGCTCTGATCGGCGATGACCGGAATCGGCAGATTGAGCGGGCCGATGCAGCCGGGCTTGCAGCCGATCAGTTTTTCGATGCTGGCGTCGTCGGCAAATTCCATTGGCTCGGCCACCTGCGGCAGCCCGGCAATCTTGACCTCGTTGATTTCCTGGTCGCCGCGGATCACCAGGGCCACCAGGCCGCTGCTGTTGTTTTCGTCGTCCGGGTCGGCCTTGACGATCAGGGTCTTGACCAGCTCTTCGGCCTGGCAACCCAGCGCGGCGGTGACTTCTTCCACGGTATGCGCATCACCGGTAGCCACCTCTTCGGCCGGCAGTGTTTCCGCTTCCGTGTCGCCGGGATTCTGCAGCCAGCCTTTGGCCAGTTCGATATTGGCGGCGTAGTCGCTGCCGGAACTGAACACGATCTCGTCTTCACCGGAGTCGGCCAGTACATGGAATTCGTGCGAGGTGCTGCCACCGATGTTGCCGGTGTCGGCCAGCACGGCGCGAAAATCCAGGCCCAGGCGCTGGAAAATACGGCTGTAGGTCTCGAACATGCGCTCGTAGGTCTCGCGCAGGGAGTCCTCGGAAATATGGAAGGAGTAGGCATCCTTCATGAGGAATTCGCGGGCACGCATGACACCGAAACGGGGCCTTCGCTCATCACGGAACTTGGTCTGGATCTGGTAGAAATTGGCCGGCAACTGTTTGTAGCTCGACAACTCATTCCGGATCATGTCGGTGATGACTTCCTCGTGGGTCGGGCCCAGGCAGAAGTCCCGGTCATGCCGGTCCTTGATACGCAGCAGCTCGGGACCCATCTGGTCCCAGCGGCCGGATTCCAGCCACAGGTCCGAGGGTTGCACGACGGGCATGGACACTTCCATGGCGCCGGCGCGGTCCATTTCTTCGCGCACAATGCCGCTGACTTTGTGCAGCACCCGCAGCCCGGCTGGCAGCCAGGTATAGAGGCCGCTGGCGAGCTTGCGGATCAGGCCGGCCCGAAGCATCAGCTGGTGGCTGATCACTTCGGCATCGGCGGGGGTTTCCTTGACGGTGGCAATCAGATATCGGCTGGTGCGCATTTACTGGGCGAAATCCTTGAGCTTCTTGAGGGGTTGTACCTTGACCCGGGTGCTGGCCGGCTTCTTCGCAATATCCATGAACTCGCCGGGCTTGAAGGGGTTGGGTACATTCTTGCGGGCCGGTTTTGCCGGCTGTTTGACGGCCTTGATCTTGAGCAGGCCGGGCAGGGTGAATTCGCCCACCGAACGCTTCTTGACGTGCCGCTCAATCAATACTGACAGTTCATCGATCACGTCGTTGACCTGCTTGCGGCTGAGGTCGGTGTTCTCGGCAATTTCATTGAGAATCTGTGTCTTGGTGTATTTTTTCTGGATTGCGGGTGTCTTCCGCGTGGGCGCGGATTTCTTTTTGCTTGTTGCCATGCCGGTTTCCTATTATTTGTCTGTCTGATGGATGGGGCTGATTGCCTTGAGAGGGCCCATTTATAAAGGATTGCCGGTGGTCAGGCAAGGGTGGGAGGCGCTTTTGTCCGCTCTGTGGCGAGATTCTGCAAAAAGCCCCGCCAGCCCCTGCTCCTGTGCCTTCATCTGGGGTATAATCCGCGGCTGCATGTAACGTGCCATTTTTCGGCCGCCTAAGTGCCTGGGAGTGTTGATTCCGGTGAATCCGGAGGAGTGGGAACAATGCCTATTTACGAGTATGAATGCAAAGCCTGCGGCCACCGTCTGGAGGCCATTCAGAAAATCAGTGATCAGCCCCTGAGTGACTGCCCGCAATGCCAGCAGTCCGAACTGAGCCGTCTGGTTTCGGCGCCAAGCTTCCGTCTGCGTGGCGGTGGCTGGTATGAGACCGACTTCAAGACCGGTCAGCGCCGATATGGCACCCAGGACAGTGGAACGGGCATCAGGGAAGGCAAGGAAGGCGTTAAAAGCGACAGCGAGAAGCCGGCCGCGAAGAAAGAAGAGAAGAAGGTCGACAGCACGGCTGCCTGAGCCACGCTGCCCGATTGCACGTCAACCCGGGGCCCCGGGAATCACAGCACAGCCAACAGGACGACACAGGAAACAGGAAAGCGTATGCGCAGCCATTATTGCGGAGAGTTGAACGAGAAATTCATTGACGAGGAAGTGACCCTGTGCGGCTGGGTGCACCGTCGCCGTGACCACGGTGGTGTGATTTTCCTGGATGTGCGCGATCGTGACGGCATTGCCCAGATCGTGTTTGACCCGGACCGGGCCGAAAGTTTTGCCCTGGCCGAGCTGGTGCGCAGCGAATATGTGCTGCGTATCCGGGGACGGGTACGCAGACGTCCCGAGGGCACGACCAACCCGGACATGTCCACGGGTGCCATCGAGGTGCTGGGCCTGGATCTGGAAATTCTCAATGCCGCGCGCACGCCCCCGTTCATGCTCGATGAGCACGCCGAGGTGGGCGAAGATGTGCGTCTGCGTCACCGCTACATCGATCTGCGTCGCCCGGAGATGCTCGAGCGCATGCGCTTCCGTTCCAAGGTCACCAACAGCATCCGCAACTTCCTTGACGGCGAAGGTTTTCTCGATATCGAGACCCCGATCCTGACCCGGGCCACCCCGGAGGGCGCGCGTGATTATCTGGTGCCTAGTCGCACACACCCGGGCCAGTTCTTTGCCCTGCCGCAGTCACCGCAGCTGTTCAAGCAGATCCTGATGATCTCCGGCATGGACCGCTACTACCAGATTGCCAAGTGTTTCCGTGATGAGGACCTGCGCGCCGACCGGCAACCGGAGTTCACCCAGATCGACATCGAGACCTCCTTCATGGATGAGGATCAGATCATGGCGGTCAATGAGCGGATGATCCGCGAGATTTTCCGTGAGCACCTGGATGTGGATCTGCCCGAGTTCCCGCGTATGACCTATGCCGAGGCCATGCGCCGTTTCGGTTCGGACAAGCCGGACCTGCGTATCGACATGGAATTCTGTGATGTCGCCGAACAGATGAAGGACGTCGAGTTCAAGGTCTTCAATGCGCCGGCCAATGATCCGGAGAGCCGGGTCGTGGCGCTGCGTGTGCCCGGCGGCGGCAAGCTTACGCGCAAGGAAATTGACGAATACACGAAGTTTGTCGGCATTTATGGTGCCAAGGGTCTGGCCTGGATCAAGGTCAATGACCTGGCCGCTGGCATCGAGGGTCTGCAGTCGCCCATCATCAAGTTCATGCCCGAACAGGTGGTGCTGGATGTGCTGTCCAGCACCGGGGCAGTGGATGGGGATATCGTGTTCTTCGGCGCCGACAAAGCTCAGGTGGTCAACGAAGCCATTGGTGCCCTGCGCCTCAAAGTGGGTACGGATCTGGGTATGGTTCGTGAAGGCTGGGCTCCTTTGTGGGTGGTCGACTTCCCTATGTTCGAGAAGGACAGCGATGCCAACCTGACACCCCTGCACCATCCGTTCACCGCGCCCTCCTGTAGCGCAGAGGAATTGCGTACCGAGCCATTGACGGCATTGTCCCGCGCCTACGACATGGTGTTGAATGGTACCGAGCTGGGCGGGGGATCCATCCGTATCAATCAGCCGGACATGCAGCAGTCGGTGTTTGATGTGCTGGGTATCAGCAGCGATGAGGCGCAGGAGAAATTCGGTTTCCTGCTTGAGGCATTGTCCTACGGTTGTCCACCACACGGCGGCCT
>PWQG01000006.1 GCA_003556835.1 Gammaproteobacteria bacterium | reverse complement strand
CGAGCAGCATCGGCAGCATGAAGATCACGCCGGCCAGGCGGGTCACATCGGCCGGGAGGGGGGGCCACAAAACCGTGGCGACCAGGGCCATCTGCAGCCCGGCGAGATGGCGACGCAGCCGGCTGGGTGGCAGCGGATGGACGGCTTTGCCGTGCCGGCGTCGCCAGTGCAGGCCCCACTGGAACAGGTAATAGGCGGCACTGACCAGCAGGTAACTGATATGCAGCTTGCCGTATGCAACGGCCAGCAGTGGGGCAACCAGCAGGCCCAAGGCATCCAGCGAGGTGTCGAGCTCTGCGCCCAGGCCTGTGGTATGTCGCTGGCGTCGCGCCACGTAGCCGTCCAGCGCATCGCCCAGTGCGGCTATGGTGTAAAACAGAGCGGGAAGAAACAGCAGTGCGGCTTGCGTTTGCACCCCGATGGTAGCGAGAAAGCCTGCGGTCGCGGCGATCAACAGACCGCGCAGCAGGGTGATCCGGGTGCCGTGCCCCAGTGAGCCGAACATGGCATGGTTCTCTGTGTCCCGGTTCCGATGCAGCCGCGTAAGACATTGCCAGGCCACAAAGGCCCAGCAGCCCAGGCTCACCGAAAGCCAGCGCAGTGCAAACGGCGGACTTTCCGCGACGGCCAGGGCTATTGCCAGGATCAGCAGCAGACCACTGCCCAGCGCCGTGAGCCACAGCAGCTCACGCTGCAGTTCAGGCGGATTGATTGGCATGGAGGAGGCTGGTCATAAGAAGGAAGTGTGATCCATGAAAGGGAATACCCTGAATGAGTCTGTCTGAAGATATTTTTGCAATCCAAATAGTATACGATCTGCTTAGCGATCGGGACCAGTGGTGAATATTGGCGTTGATCCACTGTTGCCGCGACTCCGTACGTTATGGGGCACTCTCCTTTCATAGTACCAAGCACGGCCTGGCTGGATGATTCGACCTTCACAGGCCTGAAGGAAGCGGAACATGGTTCACAGAGGCTGGCTTGCATCTAGCCTGCTTGCGGGGCTCATCGTGGCCTCAATGGTTTTGTCCGGGCAGCGCAGTCTGGCACAGGCGCTTTCCGAATCGGAAAGCCGGCCGTTCAGCCAGGAATGGCTCAGGGACCACGCCCGCGAGCTTGCCACGCAAGCCTTCAGTTCACAGGAATTGGCAGCAGACAATCCGCTACGTTCCCTGGATTACGATCAGTACCGGCGCATTGTCTTCGATCCTGATCAGGCCCTGTGGAGCGATGCAGGGCTGCCTTTCCAGCTACAGCTGTTCCACCCCGGCTCCCTGCATACGACACCTGTCGACTTGCATCTGGTCACCAACGGCACGGCCCGACCAGTGCCTTTCACGCCTGAGGTATTCCGTTATGACGAGGGTCTGCCAGAGATCGACGCGGCCGATGCCGGGGGCTATGCCGGTTTTCGCGTTCATCACCCGATCAACACACCAGATCGTCATGAGGAGTTTCTGGTATTCCTGGGGGCCAGTTACTTCCGGAGCGTCGGCAGGGATCAGTTTTACGGATTGTCGGCGCGGGGCCTGGCCGTAAACACGGTCGGGCCGGGCAGCGAGGAGTTTCCCCGGTTCTCTGCGTTCTGGATCGAGCGCCCGCAGGACGATGCGCAGGAAATTGTCCTGCACGCCCTGTTGGACAGTCCTTCCGTGACGGGTGCCTACCACTTCACGGTCCAGCCGGGCGAGAGCACCCTCATGGATGTGGAAGCCACATTGTATCCGCGCCGCGACATGGATCGTTTTGGTATTGCGCCGCTCACTTCCATGTTCCTGTTCGATGCGACCAACCGGAACCGTTTCGATGACTTTCGCAGTGCCGTACATGATTCCGACGGGCTAAAGATACTGCAAGCCAATGGGGAGCATGTCTGGCGTCCATTGGGAAATCCGGAACAGGTGCAGGTGTCCTATTTTCAGGGGGCTGTACCGGCGGGATTCGGACTGCTGCAACGGCATGGGGAATTTTTTCATTTCAATGATGATGAGGCTCGTTATGACAAACGCAGCTCGCTCTGGATAGAGCCATTGAATGACTGGGGCGAGGGGCATGTCGAGCTCGTGGAAATTCCCACCATTGATGAGTACCAGGACAATATTGTTGCCTATTGGCAGCCGGCCGCCGGTCTGGAGGCGGGGGAAAGCCATGCCTTCCACTATCGGATGCACTGGGGGGCAGGTGATCTTTCTTCTCCAGCGCAGGGTCGCATACGGGAGACTGCTGCTGGCGGTGTTCCCGGCAGCAATGAGCGACTTTTTGTCATCGACTACAGTGAAGGACGGGAGATTCCCTCTGTCCGCTCCGATTCGGATGCCGTGCAGATCCGGGCCACGAGCAGCGCCGGTCGTATCAGCGATGTCAGTGGTACGCTGGTGGATGCGACGGGCGATTATCGTGCCTATATCAAGCTGGATCCGGAAGGTGCGGAAGCGGCCGAAATGCGCGTGACCCTGCATGTGGGAGAGGAGCAATGGGGCGAAACCTGGCTGTATCGGTGGACCCCATGACAACAGCGTACACCACACCGCCCGACGCACCGTTGGAGATGCCTACCCAGGTCCTGTCCCGGCATCCGGGTATTCGCCGCACCACCCCGATGCCATTCACCTGGTTTTATCGGGTGCTCAGCTTCGGGGGCGGGCTGCTGCTGACCCTGCTCGCCACCTGGCAGATGTACCTCGTCCTGCCGATCAGCGGGCCGGCCGCCCTCCCGGTGAGCACGATCTGCATGCTCTGGTTGCTGCTGGTTCTGTTCAGCCTTACCTTTGGCTGGATTGCCTTGTCGGCCACTGCTGCGGTGGCGGGGCTCTTATCGGGCCGTGATCGGCTGCGAGCGGCTGGCGATACGCCGCTTCGGGGCAAGACTGTCCTGTTGATGCCGGTTCACAATGAAGAGCCCGGAAGTGCCTGTGCCGCGATGTTCGCCATGGCGGAAGAGCTGGATCGTCTGGACCTGGCAGAGCACTTCGAGATTTTTGTGCTGTCGGATACCCGGAAATCGGACATCCTGCGGTCCGAAGACGCTGCGGTTGAGTATCTGCGTGAGCAATTGTCCGGAGTCATGCCGGTCTGGTACCGCCACCGCGACCGCAACACGGCACGCAAGGCGGGCAATATCAGGGAGTTCATCACTCGCTGGGGGCAGCGCTATGACTACATGGTGGTGCTGGATGCTGACAGTCTGATCAGGGGTGATACCCTGGCCACATTGGTGCGGGAGATGGATGCTGATCCGGCGACCGGCATCCTGCAGACCTTGCCTCGCCTCTATGGTGGCGAGACACTGTTTTCGCGGCTGCAACAATTCGCCGGGGCGGTACATGGTCCGGTGTTTGCCAGGGGCCTGTGTGCCTGGCAGGGCGCAGATGGGAATTACTGGGGCCACAACGCCATTCTCCGTGTGCGTGCCTTTGCCGGGTCGGCAGGATTGCCTGAAATGCCCGGCCCCAAACCTTTTGGTGGTGAAATCCGCTCGCACGATTTTGTCGAGGCGGCGTTGCTGCGCCGGGCGGGATGGGTGGTGCGGATGCTCCCCGATCTGCCCGGTTCCTGGGAGGAATGCCCGCCCACCTTGCTCGATGCCGCAGTGCGTGACCGGCGCTGGGCCCAGGGTAATGTCCAGCATCTGGGGGTGGTTTCCGCGCGTGGTCTGCGTTGGCCGAGCCGGGCTCACATGCTGATGGGCGTGATGAATTACCTGACGTCTCCATTATGGCTGGCGATGGTGGTTGTCGGACTGGCGTTGAGCACACAGGTCGCCTGGTTGCAGTCTCAACAATCATCTGCCACGCCGGTGTGGCCGGAATTTGACTCCGCGCGCATGTTGGGTCTGTTTCTGGTCACCATGTCACTTCTGCTGCTGCCCAAGATATTGGGGCTGATCACCGCGCTGTGCCGACGCGAACTGTACGAGGGTCCGGGACGCTTGCGGCTGTTTCTGAGCGGCCTGGTGGAACTTCTGTTTTCGATATTGCATGCGCCCATTGTCATGCTGCTGCATACCCGGCACCTGTGGGAGATCGCCCGGGGACAGGATTCGGGGTGGTCCGCCCAGCAACGCCAGGGCCGGGGCGTTCAGTGGCGGGTGTTGCTGGCGCGCCATGGCCTGCACACCCTGGTGGGTGTGCTGATGACCCTGCATCTATTGTGGTTGTCTTCTTCGCTGCTGTACTGGATGCTGCCGATGCTGGTTGGACTGGTGTTTGCCATCCCCCTGTCAGCCATGAGCGGGAGTCGGAGCGCGGGACGCTGGTTGGCGCGTTGGGGATTGCTGGACACGATGGAAGAACGCTCCCCACCGGTGATCATGGAGCGTCGCCGTGACTACCTCACTCATCATCCCCAAACGCGTCCAGGTGAAACTCCGCGGCCGCCCTCACTTCCTTGAGGCCGCACTCCTCCAGTACCGGTACATCTCCGCCGGCCAGCACTTTGAGCACAGCGTGAACCCCGTGAGCGAGTGATGTCAGGTTGTAGCCGCCTTCCAGTACAAAAGCGAGCTTGCCTTCACAGTGTTCGTCGGCGATTTCCTGCACGATGCTGGTGAGCACCGCGAAACCGTCATAGGTCAGGTTCAGCGCCGTATCGTTACGGTGGGGGTCGAAGCCGGCTGAAACCAGCACCAGGTCCGGTTCGAAGTGTCTGGCGGCGGGGATCAGGATGTCACGGAAAGCCCGTTCGAAGGGAATGTCCCCGGTGCTCTCCGGCAGGGGCACATTGACGGTATAACCCTCACCGAAACCGGCGCCCACTTCGTCCAGGAATCCGGAACCGGGATAGAAGGGGGCGGCGACATGGGTATCGAAAAACAGCACATCGGATTCGGCCCAGAAAATGTCCTGTGTGCCGTTGCCGTGATGAGCATCCCAATCGATGATGAGAATGCGTTCACAACCCAGCTTTGCTTTGGCGTGGGCCGCTGCCACCGCGACATTGTTGAACAGGCAGAAACCACGAGCCCGGACCGGTTCGGCATGATGGCCGGGTGGCCGCACCAGGGCGAATGCGCTTTGCGCCTCGCCTTTCACCACTGCTTCCACCGCCGCGATGGCATTTCCGGCAGCGGAGGTGGCGGCCTTGATGCTGTCCGGGGACACTGCGGTGGTGTCCCTGTCCAGCCAGGCGTTCTGGCCATCCAGCGAGAAGATATGATCCAGGTAGGTGTTGGTATGCACACGGGCGAGCTGATCGTAGGTGGCGTGGGCGCCAGCGCTGAGTTGCACACCCGGAATGGGGTTTTCCGCCAGATGCTCCGTGATCGCTTTCAGCCGTCCCGGGTGCTCTGGATAACTCCACTTGAAATTCAGATCCTTGAGGAGATTTCTGACGCGTTTCTCCACACGGCTGGGAATATAAGGCACGTCAACCCGGGGATCATGGCCCAGCATCACGTCGTCATAAAATACGGTCACGTTGCGATCACCTAACACTGAACACCTCCTTACCCGGTGCGTTCAAATTCATTTACTCATCAGCCCCTGGACAAGGCATCCCGCACTGCACTGGTGAAGGCGGCGGCGCGAACCCCGGTGGTGGTGAACCCAAGTCTTGACCATGTGGCCTCGGCTTCCTGGTTGGAAAATGAGTACTCGAGTATCAGTTCGTATGCCTTGTGGTCTTCGGCAAAGGCCACCAGCTTCCGCAGCATCGCACTGAAAACTCCCATTTTTCGATATTCCGGTTCCACCCAGACATCATCAATGATGCCGGACCTGAATTCCATCTCTCCGGCCTGTTCCCAGATGCCCTGGCTGACCCAGATATATATATGGCCCATTCCCACCAGCCCCGCACCCGGAACCTCGGCCACCACAACCATCTTGTTGTCATCCTTGATCGCGGCGGAAAGCACATCCTTGAGTTTCTTGCGTTCTTTTTCCTTCAGTGTCTGGGCAGTCCCGCCCGCAACATGGAGCGTCAGCTTGGTGACAAATTCGACCAACACGGGGAGATCGCCCGGCCTGGCCTGGCGGATGATGAAATCTTCAGCGTTGTCGAGTTCTTCAACCATGGGTGACTCTGTTTCCTCGTGTAGGCAGTGATTCAATCCGGACGCCCGGGTTCCCAGAGAGTCTACTACAAAATCATTATGTCCGGTCCGTGCACCAGGTCAGACGAACGCGATCCAGCGACCCAGAAGGAGGGCCGTCAGCCAGCACAGTAGTGAGACGGCCGCAGTGATACGCATCCTCCAGGATACCAGGCCCACGCGCCTGACTTGTCCCCAGTCGGGAAGCCAATGGACTACAAGCACATTGCTCAGCGCGACGCCGATGACGCCCATCTTGAGCAGGAAGGCCTGGTTGCCCAGGTAGTCGGCAGGTTTGTCGTCGGTACCGCGTTCGCTTATAGTCTTGATGGAACGGATGCAAGCATGGTCGGAGTGTATGGCTGAAAGGGAATCTGTACGGGGCCTGGTCCTGGCCGGCGGTGAGTCACGCCGCATGCGACAGGCTGACAAGGCACTGATCGACTTCCATGGGCAGCCGCTATTGGCGCATGTCCTGGAGCGCCTGCGTCCGCAAGTCGATGAAATCTGGTTGAATGTCAATCGCAACCAGCACCACTATGAAAAGTTCGGTCTGCGTTTGCTCAGTGATCATGCAGAGCAGGCCGGTCGTGGCCCGTTGGCCGGAATTCACGCGGGGCTCTCATGCAGCGCTGCTCAGCATCCGGGTTGGTTGCTGGTCTGCCCCTGCGACAGCCCGTTTCTACCCGGGAATTTGTCGCAGCGTCTGCAGGCTGCCGCAACCGAAAGCGAGCGGCCTGCGGCTGTGGTGCATGATGGCCATCGCCTGCATCCGGTGTTCTGCCTTTTGCACAGTGATCTGTTGCCGGAGCTTGAGGCCCATCTGCGAGACGGCCCTGGCAGTGTGCATGCCTGGCTCGAAGCCATCGAGGCCACCGTTGTGGATTTTTCCGATGCTCCGGATGAAGCCTTCGCCAACATCAATACCCCGGAAGACTTGCGGCAGCTCGGGGACTGATCTTCGCCTCGTACGGGGGGATTCAATATGAAAGCCCTGTTCATCCAGGCTCGGGAACACCCGACAAGCTTTCTGCTGTGGGCTTTCCCGACCTTCTACCTGGGATGGGCCTTTCTTTTCTGGTGGCCACTGCTGCTTTCCGATGCCTCGGTATGGTCCTTTCCCAAGATTTTGCTGTTCCTTTTGGGTGGCGCCAGTCCGCTACTGGCCGCCATTGTGCTGACCGCCATGACCGGCGGTCGCGCGCAGCTCAAGGAACTGTTCTGGCGGCTCATTGATGTGCGCCGGATTCCGCTGCGATGGTGGTCGGGCATCCTGCTGTTCTGGTTGCTCTTCAATCTGGTGATGGCCGGATTCGCCATTCTGCTGGGTGTGACCGAAGCGCCACTGGACATCACCTGGGGGCTGTTTACTGATCCGGGCACTCTGCTCTTCCTGCTGTTGTTGTCTTTTGTGTTTCCTGCGGCGGAAGAAGTGGGATTGCGGGGCTGTTACCTCGATGCCCTGCAGGATCGGTACAGTACGTCGGTGGCGTCACTGATCAATGGTGCAATGTGGGCCATCTGGCATGCACCGTTTGTCTGGTTTCCGGGCTATTATGCCAATACCACTTTCAATCCTTCATTGAGCTGGTGGTTGCCCATGATTGTCTGCACCACGGTGCTGATCACACAGGTGTACAACCAGACCGGACGTAGCATCCTGGCCGTGCTCATTTTTCACGCCATGATGAACTTCACTGGGGAGTTGTTGGGCATCTCGGCCGATATGTATCCCTTTGTATTGAGTGGTTATGCGCTGCTGGCGGTGGCACTTCTCATCCACTGGCAGTTGCGGCGAGGGGAGTGAGATGCACTCGATAACCAGAGTTCGTCTGCAAGGTAAAACCGACGCGCCTGGGGGTTCGCCGATTTCCGGCCACGAAGTCGCTCCACCCTGGCCGTGGAGGGAGAAAGTCAGGTGATGGGTCACAGGAAGCAAATGGGGCAATTCAACAAAAAGCAGACGATCGACTTGCTTGAGGCGCTGTTGCACGGACTGGCAAAGGGCCGGGCAGGGAAGCGGGCTATCCTTGCAGTAGAGTCCGGGGATAAGTCTTTTCGCTGGACTGGTACAAGTGGCCATAGCGCTGCAGGCGAAGCGGTTGTAGCGAATACGCCTTTTTTCATAGCCAGCATCGATAAGCTGTACAACGCCACGATTGCCCTGATGCTTGCAGAGCGCGGCAAGTTGGATGTCGATGAGTCTATCTGCCATTACCTGCCGGATACTCTGGTTCGTGGATTGCATCACGATGGTAGACGTGATCGCACGGCCGAAATCACCCTCAGGCATCTGTTGACCCACACCTCCGGACTGGCCGAATGGCTTGAGGACTATCCGAAGGGTCGCCCCAGCCTGGTCGAGACCGTGTTGCAAGAGGGTGACAGGGCGCTGACTGTCGATGAAATCGCTGCTCATGTCCGCGACCGGCTCCGACCGCACTTCCCGCCCCAAAAGCTCACGGGGAGTCGCGTGAGGGTGCGTTATTCGGATACCAACTTCGTCCTGTTGGTGGAGGTGATTGAAGCGGTCACAGGCCTGCCACTGCATGAGATTCACCGACAGATGCTCCACGAGCCACTGGGTCTGCAGCACAGCTACTTTCCGGGTCACAATCAGGCTCTGGCTCCAACGTCTACGCCGATGATGCTGTGCGTCAATGGTGAGCCCTTGCATATCCCCTTGCTGATTCAGTCGGTGAAGGGCATCTACAGTACTGCCGCGGACATGATGAGTTTCATGCGCCACCTCATGCAATGGGATCTGTTTCTTGAGCAGAAGACCCTGGCTACCATGAGAAGCGGTTGGCGCCGGTTCGGTTTCCCGTTGGATCGGGCCGCGCTGCGTTCTCCCAATTGGCCTATCGAATATGGCATGGGAATGATGCGCTTTCGTATACCGCGTCTGTTCACCCCTTTGACTCCCATGCCTGCGGTACTGGGACACACGGGTTCCACGGGTTGTTGGTTGTTCTACTGTCCTGATCTGGATATTCTGATCTCGGGTACAGTCGAAGATGTGACGGCAGGTGCCGTGCCGTTCAGGACGGTACCCAAGGTACTGAGGGTGTTGTCTGAATCGGGATATCAGCCGCCTGACAAGTGATGGTAATAAAATTTCAGGTAACTTTAAGGACACTCTGATCAATCAGGACAATAGAGCAAGAACGACCTGATTATGGAAATTATTTTACGAAACAGCCAGCGATCTGGCCTCCGCTCCGGGCTTTTTGCCGCTGAAGTGGCAATTGGCCACCTCAGCGGCAAATTTCAGGCGCACTGCGCCTGTGGCTTCCGCCTGACTTTCAGCAATGTTTT
>PWQG01000438.1 GCA_003556835.1 Gammaproteobacteria bacterium | reverse complement strand
CCTGCGGCCGCTGCAAGGATTGTCATCTGCTTACGGCCGGCAGTCACCCGGATTGGCTCTATGTGCGTCCTGAAGAGGGCAAAACGGCGCTGCGTATCGATCAGATACGCGCCATCAGCGATTTCGTGCAGCAGAAGGCAGGAGCGCAGGGCAGTGCGCGGGTGGTCTTGCTGGGGCCGGCTGAGGCCCTTGGGGAGGGCGCCGCCAATGCCCTGCTCAAGAGTCTGGAAGAGCCGCCCGGGGACGCGCTGTTCCTCCTGGTCTCGCACCTGCCGGGACGGGTCATGGCCACCATTCGCAGTCGTTGCCAGAATCTGCTGTTGACGGCTCCGGAGCCGGATGTTGCACGCGACTGGCTGATCGCTCAGGAGGGCAGTGACAATGTAGATGCCCTGGATGCGGTGCTTGCCCTGGCTCCCCGACAACCGTTGCTGGCCCGGGATTATCTACGGCAGGGCTTGCCCGAGCTGCACCGCACACTGGAGGCGGCGGCCCGGGACCTGGCCGGTGGCGACGCCGATCCGTTGGATCTGGCCGCTGAATGCCGTAATTTCGGACCGGCACCAACGGTCAATTATCTGCAGATGCATACAGCGGCTCGCATTCGTCGTAGAATGATCGCTGCGCCAGTCCGTGGCGGGCAGGACGCGCAAGATAAACAAGAACAAGAGGGCCTGCGCAGGCTGTTCCGTTTCCATTCCGAGCTGGAGTTATATCGGAAACAGATCGATAGCACTGCCAACCCCAACCCGCAACTGACATTGGAAAGCCTGTTTCTTCGCTGGCGGGAAAACCTGATACAATGCCGTTGAACAGTACGGAATCATCCATGACGGACGTCGAGGGCCAAAAGGTCGACGGCCACCGTGTGCCGGGACAGGGCATTCTGTCACTGTCGATCCGGGACAAGGCGGTGCTGTATGCAGCGTATATGCCATTCATCAAGAATGGTGGGCTCTTCATACCGACCAATCGTTATTACGAACTCGGTACGGAAATTTTCATGTTGCTGAAGTTGCTGGATGAAGCCGAACGGGCGCCGGTGACAGGCAAGGTGATCTGGGTGACACCACCGCGGGCCCAATCGAACCGGACAGCGGGCATTGGTGTGCAATTCAGCGACAGCAACGGTGCCACCCGCGCACGTATTGAAACCCTGCTGGCGGGGCATAGCCAGGACAAACAGACCCATACCCTGTAATCAACTGTGAGGTGAAACCGATCATGGTCGCAATTCCCGGAACCAAATCATTGCTGAGCGCTATGCTCGCTTTCCTGCTTGTAGCCTGTGGACCGGATAGTGGTTCTGCCGAAGGATCTGCCGGCGCCATGGCAATGGATAGTGATGCGACCCATCTGGATGTGTACATGACGCGCACCTGCGGCTGTTGTGGTCTCTGGGTGGATCATGCCGAAGAGAACGGCTTTCATACCGTCATCACCTATATGGACCAGGACGAGCTGACCATGGAGAAGATGGATCGTGGCGTCAGTCTGCGACTGCAATCCTGTCATACCGCCGTGTCCAGTGAGGGTTATGTCTTTGAGGGGCATATCCCGGCACGTGTGATCCATGCGTTCCTCGACGATGTACCCGAGGGCGCGTTTGGGCTGGCGGTACCCGGCATGCCGATCGGCAGTCCCGGCATGGAAATGGGTGATCGCTTCGAACCTTATGATGTCTTGTTGCTGCAGGAGGATGGCAGCACCGGCGTCTACACCCACATCGCCGCACTCAGCGAGCAGTAAGTTGAAGCTGTTCGGCCACGTGTTCGGCCAGCGCCAGGCTGGCCGTGAGTCCGGGTGATTCAATGCCGGAAAGCTGTATCAGGCCCGGCATGCTCCAACTTGCCCCGTCCCCGATCGCAAAATCCGCCGGTGCAGCTCCGGCGGTGCGTGGTCGGATACCCGCATATCCCGGTTGCAGGCGCTCTGCATCAATATCCGGATAGTAGCGCCTGATGGCGTCCACGAATTGGCCCCTGGCACTTGCATCCACCGAGAAATCGATGTGTTCAACCGGCTGTGCATCCGGTCCGAAACGCAACCCGCCTGCCAGATCCAGTGTGGCGTGGATTCCAAGGCCCTGGCCAGATGCCGGCGGCAGTGGATAAATCAATCGGGTAAACGGTGAACGACCGCTATAGGTGAAGTAACTGCCCTTGATCCATTGCAGTTCGGGCAGGGCGTTTTTGGGCAATGTGTCGATGCAGCTGGCCAGCTTGCGGGCGTGGAGGCCGGCACAGAGCACCAGATTCCGGCAGGATAATCGGTAGTCGGCACGGGAGCTGCCATCCGGGTGCCCCGTATGTAGTAAAAATCCTTCTGTCAGTGGTGTGATACGACGCACTTCCGTCTGTGTGACAAGCGTGGCGCCAGCCACTTCGGCCTGCTGTAGCAGGCTTTGCATCAGTGCATGCGCATCGATAATGCCGGTTTCGGTTGAAAGCAATGCGCAATCGCCCTCAACCGCCGGCTCAAGCCCTCTCAGGGCACTCCGGTCCAGATGCCGGAGCCTGGTTTCGTCAATACCATTGCCTGCGGCATTATCCGCCAGCCGCTGTAGTGCTTCGCCTTCACCGCGTTGCGCGACAATCAGCTTGCCAATTTTCCGGTGGGGAATCCCGTAGCGTTGGCAGTACTCATACAGCAACTCCCGACCTTCCCTGCAGAAGTGTGCCTTGAGACTTTCGGTTGGATAGTACAGGCCGGCATGAATGACTTCGCTGTTACGGCTGCTGTTTTCTTCGCCAATGCGTGTATTGCGCTCAAGCAGGAAAACCGACCCTCGGTGACGGCGGGCTACAGCCCGCGCCACCGCCAGACCGAGCACGCCGGCACCGATCACACAGGTATCACAGGCTGGATCCGGCATGTCTGGGCTCAGAATGCCGCCGCGCCGCCTGCATTGCGTGGATCCGAAGCGGCTTCCAGGCGTCCGTCCGGGAAGATACGGATCGAGTTGGCATCACCTATGGTGAAGCTGTCACCGCCCAGTCCCTCTGACTCCATCAGTCCGACATGGCCCATTTCTTCCAGTTTGCTGCGGGCCGGGTCGGTGATGGCGCCGGCCTCGTAGCGTATGACATTGGGCTGCCACTGGTGATGCAGGCGCGGGTGCGCCACCGCTTCGGCCACTGTCATGTCATGGTCGAGCACATTGATGATCATCTGGAATACGGTGTTGATGATGGTCGAGCCGCCGGGAGAACCGGTCACCAGCACCGGACTGCCATCGCGGGTGACGATGGTGGGAGACATGGAGCTGAGCATACGCTTGCCCGGTTCGATCTTGTTTGCTTCGCCGCCGAGCAGGCCGTAGACATTCGGTTCACCCGGTTTGGCGGAGAAATCATCCATTTCGTTGTTCAGCAGGAACCCGGCCCCCGGTACCACGATACGATTGCCATACCCCAGGTTCAGGGTCGTGGTCACTGACACCGCCATGCCATTGCCGTCAACCACCGAATAGTGGGTGGTTTCGAGAGTTTCTTCCGGCCACATGCCAGCACCGACATCTTCACTGCGCGAGGCTTTTTGAGGATTGAAGTCACGGAAACGGTAACTGGCATAGTCCTTGTCCATCAGCATTTCCATGGGAACGTCGTAGAAATCCGGATCGCCGAGGTGTTCAGCCCGGTCGGCATAGGCGCGGCGCTGTGCTTCCACCATCAGGTGTACGGTTTCCGCGCGGCCAGGACCGAAGGCACCCAGATCATAGGGCTCCAGCATGTTCAGCATCTGTACGATCAATGCGCCACCGGAGGAGGGCGGAGGCATGGACCAGATCTGGTAGCCACGGTAGGAGCCGCGAGCGGGTTCCCGCCAGGCAACCTCGTACTCCTGCAGGTCCTGATGGGTGATCAGGCCGCCCAGACGCTCCATCTCCGCCACCAGCAGGTCGGCCGTTTCCCCGCCGTAAAAGCCGTCGCGCCCGTCCGCGGAAATGCGTTTCAGGGTGTTGGCCAGATCCGTCTGCACCCAGAGATCTCCCGCCTGCCATGGCTGGCCGTCATTGGTGAACAGGGCCAGTGAAGCAGGGTAGTCCTGCATGCTTTCCGCAACCCGGTTGAAACCGGACGCCAGATCCTCGTTCAGCGGGAAGCCCTCTTCGGCCAGGCGGATGGCTGGTGCCATCACCGTTTCCCGGCTCAGCTTGCCATGACGCTCCAGCGCGTCGAGCATGCCTGCGACCGACCCCGGTACGCCCGAAGCCTGGGCACTGAACAGGGCCCGTGTGCGGTCAACTTCGCCATCCTCGTCAAGGAACATGTCACGATGGGCTGCGGCGGGCGCTTTTTCCCGGTGATCCTGGGTCAGCACGGTACCGTCTTCCAGATGAATGACCATGAAGCCACCGCCCCCGATATTACCGGCGCTGGGGTAGGTCACCGCCTTGGCAAAGCCGACGGCTACTGCAGCATCCACGGCATTGCCGCCCTGGCGCATGATGTCCACGCCCACTTCGGACGAGATTGCGGAGCGGGAGCTTACGGCCCCCTGATTGCCGCTGGCGGTTTTCCCATCGGCCAGGATCGGGGTGGCCAGACCCAGGCTGATGAGCAGGCCGACCAATATCGGCAGGACCAGATTACGGCCGCGCCGTAGTACTGATTGATTCATTGAAATCCCCATGACGTGTGGTGGAAATAGCCACTGTATTCTGTATGCTATCACGGTCTTTTAACAGCGGGAGTGATAAGTTGTGGCTGAATTTGACTATGACTTCTTTGTCATTGGCGCCGGATCGGGCGGTGTTCGGGCGGCAAGGACCGCCGCTGCCCTGGGCGCCAGGACCGGGATCGCCGAGGAGCGGTATTTCGGGGGGACCTGCGTCAATGTCGGTTGTGTGCCCAAGAAACTCTACACTTATGCCGCTCACTTCCAGCATGATTTTGCCGACAGCCGGGGCTATGGCTGGACCCTGAAGCAGAAGCCGGATTTTGACTGGGCCACTTTGCTGCAAAATAAAGATCGTGAAATCAGCAGATTAAACGGGATTTACAAGAAGATGCTTGATGCGGCAGGGGTGACGATCCATGCTGCGCGCGCCACCGTGATTGATCGGCATCAGCTCGAGATCGACGGCCGACGCATTTCCGCTGAACATATCCTGATCGCCACTGGTGGTTGGCCCTGGATGCCCGACATTCCCGGCATCGAGCATGCCATCAGTTCCAATGAATTTTTCGAACTCGACGCTTTGCCCCCGGTATCCGTGGTGGTCGGCGGCGGTTACATCAGTGTCGAGCTGGCCGGTATTCTCGCCGGCCTGGGCAGTGCCGTCAGCGTTGTGCATCGCAGAGCGCAGCTGCTCGGTCATTTCGACCCGGACGTGGCGACCGAGCTGACACAGGCCATGGGAGCGTATTGCGAGCTGAAGCTGGAAACCGAAGTGACGGCGATTGAGCGACAGGAAGACGGTCGACTGGAAGTGTACTTCAGTGATGGCGGACGGATGCTGTCGGATATTGTACTGTTTGCCACCGGACGCAACCCCAACAGCAGTGGACTGGGTCTGGAGCAACTGGGTGTTGCCACCCGTGATAATGGCGCGGTGGTGGTCGATGACTGCTTCGCCACCACAGTGGACGGCCTGTATGCCGTGGGTGATGTGATCGATCGGGTGGCCCTGACTCCCGTGGCTCTGGCCGAGGGTGAATGGCTGGCACGCCACCTGTTTTCCGAACAGAAGGCTGAGCCGGACTATGCAGGCATTCCTTCGGCGGTGTTCAGTCAACCGCAGGTAGCCACGGTCGGCCTGACGGAGACCGAAGCACGCGCTGGTGGTCGGGAGATCGATGTATACCGGACCCGCTTCCGACATATGAAACACACCCTGGGCGGTCGTGAGGAAAAGACCTTCATGAAAATGCTGGTGGATCGCGGCACGGATCGGGTGCTGGGCCTGCATATGGTGGGCGAGGATGCGGCGGAAATCATCCAGGGTATGGCAGTGGCGATGAAAGCGGGTGCGACCAAGGCGGATTTCGATGCCACCGTTGGCATCCATCCTTCGGCGGCCGAAGAGTTTGTCACCATGCGCCAGGCGGACTGAATCGAAATATGAATGGATTCATGAATACTTGACTTGCTCCGGTAATCAAGTGATGCTTCCGGCCTTATGAGTAAAACAAATAAGAAGATGCCGGACGCCTGGGCACCTGACACCGACTTCTATGGTCGGGTCCTGAAATTCCTCTGTATTGGCGGGCTTTCGGCGGGCCTGCCATTTGGCATCTACCATGCGCTATGGGGCAATCCCTGGGTGCTGGCGGTACTGCTGCCCATCATGTCTGCGCAGGGGCTCTCCCTGTATCTGATTTATCGCAATGGCTTCAATCCTGTGTCAGCCAATCTGCTGGCCTTTGTCCAGGTTGGCGCGGTTGCGGCCTATGTCTACAGTGTGGGCTTTGAAGCCAGTTATTGGCTGTACGCCAGTGCCGTGGCCAATTTCTATATTGTGCGTTGGCGCGCAGCCCTGATCTATAACACCGGCGCTGCCATACTTGTAACCACCATGATGTTGTCGGTTCCCGAGTACCTGAGCCGCTTTCTGTTCAGTTATGTGCTGGTCAATATTTTCCTGTATGCTTATTCCCGGCATCTGGATCGGCGCACGCGGGAGGTCAATACCCTGCTGCATACCGATGCACTGACGGGTGCCGGTAACCGGATGGCCATGGAAGCGGCCATGGAGCGCAGCCTGGGGCATTTTCGACGTTATCAGACACCGACCACGCTGCTGATGCTGGACCTGGATCACTACAAGCGGGTCAATGACGAGTATGGCCATTCGGTCGGTGATCGGATTCTCAAGACCTTCACCGCCACCATTGCCAGCCGTCTGCGCGAAACCGATCATTTCTGCCGTTTCGGGGGTGAGGAGTTTGTGATCATCGCCGACAACACCAGCCTGTCCGATGCCAGGAGACTGGCGGAAGATCTTCGTGACATGGTTGCCCATACGGCGTTTCCTCCAACAGGTGGGCTAACGATTTCAGTAGGCCTGGCCGAGTTGCGCGATGGCGAAACCACCGATGACTGGCTGCGCCGGGCGGACCTGGCTCTCTATGAAGCCAAGAACGCGGGGCGCAACCAGGTGCAGAGCGCCGGACGCGGGGCAGGTGATTCCAGCCCGGGCGATGTGACTCCCGAGCTGGCCTGAATCAGCTGGGCAGGTCGTCCGGCACCGAATCGACGCGTCGCGCCACTGTGCCTTCCGGCGCTTGATACCATCCCGGATCCTCTCCGGGTTCCTCATCCCGCACCTTGATCAGGGTGAACATGCCACCCATTTCCATATTGCCGTGGGGTCCCTGGCCGGTCATCATGGGCATGGTGTTGTCTGGCCCGGTCATATGCCCGGCGTCCACGTGACCCTGGTGTTCGGCCATGCCGTGCTCGCCCATGGGCATGTAGCCCGGAACCAGTTGACGGATCCGGCCAGCCAGTTCGCTCTGATCCACTCCCAGGGTATTGGGCAGATCATGCCCCATGGCATTCATGGTGTGATGGGTCATATGGCAATGGATGGCCCAGTCACCCGGTTCAGCGATGAACTCCAGATCCCGCGCTTGGCCCACGCCCACGATTTCGGTCACTTCCTGACGCCATTGATTGCGGGGCCAACGCCCGCCTTCCGAGCCCGTGACATCGAACTTGACGCCATGGATGTGCATGGGATGATTCCACATCGACAGATTACCGATACGGATCCGTACCCGCTCGCCGGTACGGGCGACCATCGGCGCGATATGCGGAAACACTTTGCTGTTCATGGTCCACAGATCGAAGTCCTGCATGATGGCCGGGTCCGGCCGATAGGTGCCGGGGTGCACAGCCCAGTTGTGCAGCAGGATGGCATAATCGCGATCCACCGGTTCGGGGTCCGGTTCGCGCGGGTGGATGATGAACATGCCCTTCATGCCCAGCGCCATCTGTACCATTTCATCGGCGTGGGGGTGGTACATGAAAGTGCCGTGCTGACGCAAAGTGAACTCATAAACAAAGGTTTCACCAGGCTGGATGCTCGGCTGCGTCAGTCCGGCCACGCCGTCCATGCCATTGGGTAGCAGCAGGCCGTGCCAGTGCACCGTGGTCGGTTCCGGCAGGCGGTTGCTGACATAGAAGCGGACCCGGTCGCCTTCCACGGCTTCGATGGTGGGGCCGGGTGTGCCTCCATTATAACCCCAGGCCTTGATCCGGGTGCCCGGGCCAAATTCGTGTTCAACTTCCTCGGCAATGAGATGGAATTCCTTCACACCGTTGCGCTCCCGCCAGCCCAGGCTGCGGCCGTTTGGCGTTATCACGCCCGGGTGGCCGCCGATCCCGCTTGCACTGGCTTCCGTGGACGCATTGTCTGGCGCAGTCTGTGCCCGTGCCTGTTCCGGTTTCAGGCTGGCCGCCATCAGACTGGCTGCGCTGCCCAACAATAATTGACGTCTATTGATCATGGGAGTGCTACTGCTGCTCGTGATGGTGGTGATCGTTTTCTTGCTCGTGGCCTTGATCGTGCACGTGGTCGTGTCCCTGGCTGTGGTCGTGCTCCTGGCTGTGGTCGTGTCCTTGGCCATGATCATGAACGTGTTCGGTTTCATGTGGCGGAACGGTTTCATCCCCGGCAGGGGAATGATGAATGTGATCTGGCTGTTCGGCCCCGGCCTGACGGGACAATGCATTGCCCGAGGCCTGGTCCAGTTCGGCGCGGGCGAGCCAATAGCTCTCCAGGGCGGCCACACGTGACAGCTGAAGCTCCAGGGCCTGCTGACGAATATGCAGCAGGTCGAACGTGCCGCTGAGCATGAAGTTGTACTCCCGCAGGGACAGCTCCAGCATCCGCTCATAGCGCGGCAGATCCTCGCTTTCCAGTTGCCGGATGATGTTCCGTTGCTGCTGCATGCGACGCAGGGCTTCAGCGATTTCCCGGTCGATGTCCAGCAATTGCGCCATCATTCGGGCCTGCAACTGCCCTGACCGGGCATCAATACCGGCGATTCTGGCCTGGTTACGATCAAACAACGGCAATTCCATTCCCAGGCCCAGACCGGGATGGCGCTCACCACTGAACTCCTGCTCCAGGATGAAGCCGGCCTGCAGGCCCGGAAGAATGCCCTGGCGTTGCTGCAGTACACGTTCCTGCTCCTGCATGCCCATGGACTGTTGCAGCAGGGCCAGATCGGGACGCTGTTGGCGGGCACTCTGTTGCAAAGCTGCTCGATCAGGTGATTCGTCAACAGGGTGGGGCAGCTGCTCAGGCAGGTTCAGCTCGGTATTGATGGGCAGGCCGACCAGGCGATTGAGTCGGTATCGTGCCTGTTCGGCTTCACTGGCAGCCTGTTCCCGGGAATTGGCCCTG